>NZ_AENZ01000009.1:0-220068 GCF_000183485.2 Alistipes sp. HGB5
TTACAACCGAATTAACAGCCGCCGAACGTCGGCACTACAACCTTCCAAAACAATGAGCGGCAACAATAGCAAAAAGATAGCCTTCAACTACTTCGGTGGCAAGTTTTCTTTTATAGAATATCTCTACGAGAATTTTCCACCGAAGTTCACTCACCTCGTCGATCTCTTCGCGGGATCGATGGTCGTATCATTGAACTACCGAGGCAATGTCATTCGGACAGCCAACGAAATAAACGGCGAAATAACCAACTTCTTCGAGCAGCTCCGCGAACATGAAGATGAACTCATCCGGATGTTAGAACTGACTCCATGCTCTGAACTCGAATACCGGAAATGCTGGGGGGGGGCTGAAGGAATCACAGACCTTGAACGCGCTCGACGGTTCTATGTCCGTGTGCGGCAGTCGTTCTTCGGACTGGGTGTGCAACGACAAAATAAAGGGTGGCACATGTCCAAACAACACGTGAACGCACAGGGAGGAGAAACAGTCAGCCGATGGAAAAACGGAGTTGAGAAACTTCATGAAGTAGCGCAGGAAATCCGCCGCAACTTCCAGATCATCAACAGCGACTTCTCTGCCGCAATCGACAAGCTCGACTTTCCGGAGGCATTTTTTTATTGCGACCCACCGTATCCTTTGGAAAGCCGCGGGAGTAAACATAAGGGTGGAGACTACCTGTTCGACTTTACGGATGCAGATCACGAACGGCTGGCTTGGAAACTTCATCAAATAAAAGGATTCGCAATGGTCAGTGGATATGATTGCCTGCTTATGGATTATCTCTATGATGATTGGCATAAAATCAAATTCCCGATGAAACGTAACAACATCCGCTCTAACATCGTCAATGGCAGCGGTACGCTCATGCAGGAGTGTATTTGGTGCAACTATGAAATACCGGTTCGAAATCAAAATTTATTTTTACATGAAACCGCTTACTCTATCTGACCTTCGCACTCGTCAGGCGTGGCCGCTCAATCAAAAGATCGACCACACATGCTACGCCATGGAAACGTTCGTTGCCTACTGCAAAGAGCACGACCGCACGCCCTACGTATCATTTTCCGGCGGACTAAACTCAACCGTCCTGCTCGACTTGGCTCGCCGGTTCGTCGATCCTAACATGAAGGGCGTGTTCTGCTCAACAGGTAACGAATACCCGGAAATCGTCCGGTTCGTGCGGCATACGGATAACATCGAGATCATCCACCCGGCCATGCCCCCACGCGAGGTCATGGCCCGATATGGGTTTCCTCTTGTAAGCAAAGAGCAGGCGCAAGCTGTCCGAAATATTCGGACGACCAACAGCGACAAATTACGGACATATAGGCTCTACGGCGACGGAGTACGCCGGGCCGGCGTACTCTCAGAAAAATGGCGCTACCTGATAAGTGAGCCTTATATGACCTCGGAAAAGTGTTGCGAAATACTGAAAAAGCGGCCTTTCCGCAAATTCAACGCCCAAACACAGAGCCTTGGGATGGTCGGCACGATGGCCGACGAAAGCAAACTGCGGCAAACCATGTATGTCCGTCGCGGCGGGTGCAACGTCTTTTCGGATAATCCCCGCAAGGTTCACAGCGCCCCGCTGTCGATCTGGACTGCCGCGGACTGCCGGGACTACATTCACAGATTCGACATACCCTATTGCCCGATTTACGACATACCGGGCATTACCCGAACCGGCTGCGTATTCTGCGGGTTCGGCGCACACCTCGGAGGGGGGGGGGAGGCGCTTTCACATACTGTACACTCTACATCCGAAACTCTACCAAATGGCAATGAACTACACCAACAACGGCTACACGCTACGCTATGCCCTTCGGCGGATGGGCGTGCAGCTACCAGACGAACATCCCGAACTATTCTAAAATGGCAATCAAAGTTATATACATCGACCTTTTCTGCGGTGCGGGCGGCACCTCGACCGGGGTACACTTTGCGCGGCATGCCGGAGATCCTTGCGCCAAGGTGATCGCCTGCGTCAACCACGATGCGAATGCTATCGCTTCGCACGCTGCCAACCACCCCGACGCGCTACACTACACGGAGGACATCCGTACGCTGGAGTTGGGGCCGCTCGCGGCCCATGCGGCCCGGATGCGCCGCCAGTATCCGGATGCCTTCGTCGTCCTCTGGGCCTCGCTGGAGTGTACGAACTTCTCGCGGGCCAAAGGCGGCCTTCCGCGCGACGCCGACAGCCGCACGCTGGCCGAACACCTGTTCCGCTACATCGAGGCGCTGAACCCCGACTACATCCAAATCGAGAACGTGGAGGAGTTCATGTCGTGGGGCGATCTGGACGAGAGGGGCAAGCCCGTCAGCAGGGATGCCGGGCGACTGTACCGGAAATGGATCGACAACGTGCGGGGCTACGGGTACGACTTCGGCCACCGCATCCTGAACGCCGCCGACTTCGGGGCGTACACTTCCCGCCGGCGGTTCTTCGGGATCTTCGCCCGCCGCGGCCTTCCGATCGTCTTTCCGAAACCGACTCACACCAAGAACCCGGCACAGGGCGACCTGTTCGGCCAGCAGCTTCGCAAGTGGCGGCCAGTGCGGGAAGTCCTCGACCTTGAGGACGAGGGCGAGTCGATCTTCGACCGGAAGCGGTCGCTCGTGGAGGCATCGCTTGCCCGCATCCACGCGGGGCTGGTGAAGTTCGTCGCCGGCGGGCGCGAAGCGTTCCTCGTCAAATACAACTCGATGAACCAGTCCGGGAAGTATGTCGCACCCGGCATCGACGAACCGTGCCCGACCGTGGCGACGCAGAACCGTCTCGGCGTAGCCAAGGTGTACTACCTCTGCAAGCACTTCGGCGGATCTCCGGAGGGGAAATGCACAGCCGTCGATGCGCCCGCGGGCGCGATCACCTGCCGCGATCACCACGCCTTCGTCTCGGCCTACTACGGCAACGGGTTCAACTCGTCGATCGAGCGGCCGTCACCGACGGTTACGACAAAGGATCGCTTTCAGTTGGTGCGTCCGTTCTTCGCCAACTACTATTCCGGCGGCGGCCAGACGTCAGGAACGGATGGCCCGGCTCCGGCCGTCATGACGAACCCGAAGCAGCGGCTCGTCACGCCGTGGATCATGAACACCAACTTCAGCAACGTCGGCAGTTCGCTCGATGCTCCGGCCCAGACCGTGACTGCCAACCGCAAATGGCAATACCTGATGAACCCGCAGTTCGCCTCGGCGGGTACCGCTACCGATCGGCCGTGTTTCACGCTGATCGCCCGCATGGATAAGCGGCCTCCGCGGCTGGTGACGGCCGTAGCGGACGGCAAGGAGCTGCCCTCGTTCATCAGGCTGGAGGACGAAACGTTGGTTTACGAGATTTACCCGGAAGATACGCCGATGCTGGTGCGGATAAAGGAATTCATGGCGCTGTACGGACTGGTGGACATCCGGATGCGGATGCTGCGTATCCCGGAATTGAAGCGGATCATGGGCTTCCCGGAGAACTACGTACTGATCGGCACGCAGGAAGAGCAGAAAAAATTTATCGGCAACGCCGTCGAAGTGAACATGGCGCGGGTTCTCTGCGAGGCGCTGGTGGCGAAACTTTACGAGTTGAACATCGTGCCGCAGCGGTTTGCGGCGTAATATACACAACAAACGAAATAAAACAACAAAAATTATGAAAAGCGAAAAAGCAAAGTCATTCATTGACAATGATGCAATACAGATGAATAACGGAGATCGCATGATCGATGCTTCCACGGCCTATACTGCCGTCGAACTTGCCGAGCAGGAGGCCGAGGAGCGGATGCGGGCGAAAGCAATCGGTGCATTCGACGATATGTGGTTCGAAAACGGCGAGGACGGAGAGTTCGAACCGGATTACGAGTACCACCGAAGGAATTTTATCCGGAAACTGAACAAGGAAGATGAAGTGCAGGAAGCATAGCCGATGCCGAAAGGTACCCGGAAATGGCAGCGTACTGGAGATAGTTCGGTGCCCTTGGTGTGGTTGGGAAGTGAGTACGTCTAACATTGGGAAGTGGTGCGCCAAATGTTATTGCAAATTCGAAGTAGGGAGTGATGGTTACATTCACTTCTCGCAGGACTTCCCAAAGACCACGGCCGAAGCATGGGCTATTGCTTTCGCCAAAAGTGGCGGAGTAGGTTTTGGTAATATATAATTGATTAACTAACAGTGAATGAAACAGATTGAGGAAAGAGGCGGAGATTTCGCTGCTAATTATGAAATACTTGACGATAACGGTCGCCGAAAAAACGAGTGTGAGATTGCCCGCGAAAGCTACATTTCTGGGGCCAAATGCGAACACGAACTACTGACGCGCTGGCACGACCCGAAAGAACCACCCGAACCGGGACGGGTTGTGCTTGTAAAGCGGAATCCAAGCTCTATCATACCGTATGATTTGGGGCATATTGATAACGATGGGAACTGGGTGGATTCGTGGTGTGGTTCTCCGATAGATGATAAGATCATCGGCTGGCGGAAGATTCACGAATAAGGACTAAGCGAAGAATTTATGAAAAGTGAAAAAAGAAAGGAGTGTGCCAATGAAAATGTAAAACCAGTGGGGCGACGACAGGCATCTTATAAAATGGGAAAATTGGTATAAGAAGAACATTCGGAAATTAGGGGTTCGAGTCCCCGGTCGCCCACAAATAACCGCCTCAAGGCATAAAATTATTTGATCATGAAAGAAATGCTCACAAACTACATCAGTCGATATTCGGCATTTGGATTGAAGATGGAAGTGCAGAAAAGAGACAAAACCGGCTTCTCAATCATCGGCCAGCAGTTACCGATCCTTCGGCCGGGTGATGATGTTCGTAACGAGATCACCCATGGGGGACATCGACTCGTTCCATTGGTTGGGTGTGCGGCGATCGTATTCAAGTGTTCTCCGGATCAGGTCGCCTTCGATAAGGAAATCGGTGTCGCCTATCGGCTCGGCCCGTTGCACATTCCAGCGATCAAGTTGATGTATCTGCCGGAAACCGGGGATTTTTCCGCATGCTATTTGAACGGCGAACACTACCCTATCTATTCATATCACCGACTTTATGACTACCTCGACTCGCTTCTGATCGATTACCGGGGATTAATCGGCGAGGGGCTTGCCGTCAGCAATCATGCCGTAAAATGCGATCCGTATGAATGACCTATATGACATATCGGGTTCCCTTTCAAGAGCAGGCCATGCATTTGCGGCCTGCTCCTCGTCTATGACAGCCGCGGCCCAAGCTGCCGCTGCGTCATGTATTGAAATCAACAGGATCATCGAAACCGTCGAGCATTACCGCCGGAGTCCGGCGTTTCGCAAGTTGGCAGGTATTCGCCGCAAGTACCGCCACGGATTGAAAAAATGCCAACTACATGAACTACACGAACTACAACGCTAATAATCAACGAAATAAATATAACTACTTTAACAACAAAAAAACTACATAAAACTACATTTTATTCACTTTCAAACTCTAAAAACTACAATCACTATGAAAAGCTACTTTTGTAGTTTTGTAAACATCTGATTTTCAACATGTAGTTTATTGTAGTTCGTGTAGTTGCCCAAAATAGGTATCCTTTTTATGAAAACATACTATGACCTTTCCGACGAAGAGTTCTTGAGGTACCTTCGTTTATTGGTAGCGCAGCTCTCACGCCTGCCACCTTACCGCTGGCAGCAGATTGCGGCTATCGCAGGCAATCCCGAAGAGTTCATTGAAATCGTGCAGTCCATGTGTAACGACGGGCTGTTCGACTGGATAGACGATTTCAGAAACCGTTGCTGCTTTATCGACATAAAAGACGATTCTCTGATCAGGCTCGATCCTATGTATGTACGAACCTTAAAAACCGGAATTGACAAACGAATATGGAAATGAGACTCACCTTCGATGTAGATGACCGAATACACATGGATTATCTCGCCTATCTCTTCGAGCGGGACACCTCCGGCGCTTATATCGTGACAGCCCGAAATTGCTTCGGGAAACTGATCATCGGGCACACTCAAGCTGCAAGCCTCCCGCCCAAAGAAGCCTGCGGAAAATTCGCAGTGACTTTTATACTGCCTATCAACGAGGCCACCCAGAACTTTCAAAATAAGTTCATCTACCTTTCGGCCCAAGCGACCAAGCAGCTCAATATCTCCCTGCGCGCCTACTTTGAACTCGACTTTTGGGAGTTCGTGCAGCGCCGTAAAGCCCTCCGCCAACGCAAAGAGGAGATTATCGAAGCGTTCATCCTCTCCCGTAAATTGTTCTCGGCTGAATACTTTGAATCCCTCCACAAGCGGGCCTATCGTCGGGAACTGAAGGAGCTGGAAGCCTTGAAGCGGAAACTGACCCGCCGTGCATACTACATCGAATCGCTCGTCGATGAGCCGAAAAAAGTTTAACCGAAAATCGTAATTATTTCTACAAATTCACTGATAATATGCTTAAAATTATCACCTCTATCGCCTTAAAACCGGCGGCATGCCCTGCCGCCGAGTTTCGGCGGGTTCCCTTGATCAGTCCGTTCGGCAATCTCAAAACGGCAACGACCCGTGAAGATGCAGGAGAACTCCTGACGATTACTCTGACAGCAACACTCCGTTCTGACGATGCTTTCCTGCATGAGCCTGCAATCGTCCGCGTCAAATGGCGCGGCGGCTCCCTTGTTTTCGGCAGCAAGGACATCCCGGCCCTGCTAACACTGACCGAGGAAGAAACCCTCGTTGCCACCTGCAAATACCAGACATCAATCGAAGCGGTAAAGGGGTAATGCCGTCCTTTTTATGCGGCCTGCGACCAAGTAGATTTGCATAAAAAAGAAATGAAACGCCTGATCACCCCGGAGAACAACGTCAAGCTGGCCCTCGAACTGCGCCGCGGTCGTTGGCTCGTTCACGATATTTCCACTCTCATACCAACGGCCATTTCGCTGCTTCAGCAGCAGGACATTCTACTCCAAGCTGCCGAGCGAGAATTCGACATCATACTTTACGATGTAGATGCCCGCGCCGTTTCCGCGAATGCCGCCAGAAGCGGCGACCCCTGCGTTGCTGTGATCCCAATATCCGGCACGATTACCAAATACGACTCCTGCGGAACGATCGGAACTGCCACATATGCACAGGCCCTTCTCGCTGCTGCGGCTGACACAAACGTCGTTGCCTGCGTTCTCGACATTGACTCCGGCGGCGGGAATTCGACGGCTATTCCCTTGATGTTGGATGCGATCCGCAAATTCAAAGCCACAGGGAAGCCTCTGCTCGCACATGCC
Source organism: Alistipes sp. HGB5 (assembly GCF_000183485.2). Classification (NCBI taxonomy): domain Bacteria; kingdom Pseudomonadati; phylum Bacteroidota; class Bacteroidia; order Bacteroidales; family Rikenellaceae; genus Alistipes; species Alistipes sp. HGB5. The sequence continues at coordinate 7,254 of NZ_AENZ01000009.1, forward strand.
GATTTTTGCGCGTCAGCAGCTTATTGGATCGCCGCACAATGCGACGCAGTCTATTGCGACAACGCCATCACATCGGAAGTAGGGTCAATCGGCGCATATACATATTTCATCGATGACCGAGAGGCATTGGAGAAGTCCGGACAAAAGGTTCACGAGATATACGCGGAAGAGTCATCCGACAAAAACCTCGCATACCGCCAAGCACTCACCGGAGAGTACACGCTGATCCGCATGCGCCTGTCTCATTTGGTCGCCGCGTTCCATGCCGACGTCAAAGCGGGCCGGCAAGCCCTCCGGGCCGACGCGCCGGGAGTACTGACCGGCGCGACTTTCTTCGCAGACAAGGCTATCGAAAACGGCCTTGCCGACGGCATCGCCACTTTACAGGAATGCGTCGATCACGCCTTTATCCGCGCAAGTATTCACTCATAATTATATCGAACATGAAATTGAACTGGAACTTTATTTCGAAAATCTTCGCCCGAACTGTCGGGGTGGAAAATCTTTCGCGTGATGCAGAAGGGCATGAGGTACTCTCTGCTGATCAGCGTAAGATTCTCGAACAGAAATTTGGCCCGGAAGCCTTGCAGCACTACGACGCATACGCCGCCAGCGATGCAAATGACGACGCACAGCAAGAACAGCTTTTGCTGAACTTCCTCGATGCCATCGGTCGCTCCGGCGGCGACGACAAAGACAAGTTACGGCAGGAACTGGCAAAAGCAGAAGAAAAAATCGCGTCGATGTCTGCCCTGATGACGATCTTACAGCAGGAGAAGGAGAAACTCGCCAAAGCCCGCGAAGATAAGCCTGCCGCAACAGAAGTATTCGGGAGAAGCGAAGGCCGTACCTTCACGATCGACGCGAAGGCATCCCACAATCGCCTCGCACTCGAAGCTCTGGCCACGGGCCAGCTTCCGACTTTCTCCGCAGCCACGATTGACGTGGATGATTTGAAAAAGGAGCTGGGCACCTATTCGTCGCAGGGGAACAGTCTGGAACTCATGCAGGACATCTACCGGGGGTTCACCTCGGCGAAGTTCATGACGCCGAAGCGTGCGATCGAAACCTACAAAGCCGTCCGCTCGGACTATACGTCCGTCGTACAGGAGTTCTCGGCCAAGTGGACTCCGTCTGGCGATGCACGGTTCACTGCCATCAAAATCCAGAATTACCGACACAAGATCAACTTTGCGATCGTCCCGGCCGACGTCGCCAACTCGTGGCTGCTGTCGCTCTACAACGAGCGTCTGTCCCCCGATCAGATGCCGATCACACGCTACATCGTGCAGAAAATTCTGCTGCCGTCGATCCTTCAGGACATCGAGATGAAGATGATCGGCAAAGGCAAGTACAAGGCCAAGGAGAACCCGACCGATGCCGGCAAGCCGGAAGAGTCGATGAACGGCATCGAAACGCTGCTCGTCGAAGCGGCCAAGTCGGGCGATAAGGGTATCAATTTCTACCCGAACGCAAAGGATCTGCGCACAGCAACAGATGCCGAAGTCGTCGAGTACATCGATGACTTCGCCCACAAGATTCTGGCGAAGTATCAGTCCCTGAAGATGAATATCTTCCTGTCTGCCGATCTCTACGTGAAATACAAACGAGGTTACAAAGACAAGTGGGGAGCCGGCAGCGGCACGGAGAATCCCGATTTTGGCAAAGACCGTGTCGATTTCACGAACTTCTCGCTTCAGGTACTCGACTGCCTGTACGGCTCGCCGATCATCTTCTGCACGCCGAAGTCGAACTTCATCATGCTGCAGAACCTGAACCAGCCGCAGGTGATCACCGACATCCAGAAGGTCGATTACGAAGTCCGCTACTACGGCGAATTTTGGCTCGGTGTCGGCTTCGCGTTCGGCGAAATGCTCTTCGCTTCCGTTCCGGCCGACTACGACCCGCAGGCCGCAATCTCGGATGACGGCTCGACCGACTTCTGGAAAAAGACCAACGCTGCCGCTGAAGTGGAAGACACCCACGAGGGCGCATAGTATCAAACCTTAACACCGATTATCATGTATAACCCTGTATCAATTCTGAAAACGGACGAGGGCGCAGGCTGCCCTCGTCCCAAAAACCCGACAATAATCCTCGTCCCTGTCGAATTCGTCGCTGCGGAACCGACGCGGGAAATCGGAGACATCGTCATGAAAAGCGATCTGGAACTGATCGCAGAAAAGAAAGCAATCGGCATCTACGCTACGCCGAGTACGATCGAATGTACCGAAGAGTCTGAAGGAGATCCCGACGCCCGCGGCGTCAAAGTCGGCATCGCCTTCGAGCATCCGGGCGATTCGGCCGAGATTGCCGGTTTCACTGAGTACGCACGCAACCGTGGGTTCATCGCATTGAACCGTGATTGCGCCAACGGCAATACGGCGGAATATCGCGGTTCGAAGTGCAATCCGCTCTTCCTGACGACGGAGTACACCAACAACAAGGATGCCCGCAAGCGGAAGCTCACGTTCAAGCAGGAGCAGCGAGACCTGATCGGGGCAAGCATCTACAAAGGCAAGATGCCGGAACTCGCCGACGAGGCTACATCGGCACCGACAGAGGAAGAGGGGGCATAGTATGGGAAATAATAACACCGCAAGACAGACCGGGGCCAAAGGCGCTCCGGCTGTTTCGGCCACACCTACGGCCGAAGTTGAAAAACGAGCCGCAGATGCGGGAGTCGTAAGCCCCGATAGGAACACTCCAGAAGAAACCCCCATTCCGGAACCGGCACCTCTTTCGCCCCTTCCGGAAAAGGATGCCGCCCCCGCACCGGCCTCTTCGGATGCTGAAGGAGTACCGGCTGACGATTCCGTTATCGTTATCGCGGCCTACCCCGGCACGAAAGACCTGTTGCAGGCTCTGTGGCAGAAGGCGGCTCCCGGACACTGTACGCTTGTATTCGTTGATGATGCCCCCTTCGCAAAGCAATTCCCCGCTCTGATTGCGGATGCCTCTATCCCCGACGAATTCGTGTTTGTCCCGGCCAACTGCGCTCCGGTCGCTCCGGTGGATTTTGCAGATCTGGCACAACTCAAGGTATACGTTCGCAAAGACGGTTCCCGACACTACGCAGAACGTCTGCCGATGCTCCTGAACAAAGTGGCTCTGGTCGAACTTTGCGGAACGATGCAAGAGGATGCCGACAACGAAACCCTCGTCGCGGATTATGCAAAAGAGTATCGCCGCGGTGTCCGTGCTACGGAAGTTTCGCACGATTTCGGCAACTTCGTTACACTCGTCCTGCGGAGCAATCCCTGCGAGAACGTCGTGATCGCCGGACTCTGTCAGCGTAAGTTCATTGCAGCATCTGCCGAAGGCTGGAATGCGGTATCCCCCTTGCTCACCAAAATCCGGTCGTAATGCGAGATGCCGTTCAAAAGTGGTTAGAGTCCGGAGCCGAAGTCCAAGCAGGGCTTCGGCTCCTCTCTCTTTACGCCAAGAACGAGCATCTCGCCCAGCTCGTAACAGCGCGTCCCGATCGGTACAAATCGTTGCTTATCGACACGCTGTGCAAGACAGCGGGGACTTCTCCGCTCACGACGCCCCCGCCCAGCTCCCGCCCGGCCTTCCGGGAGCAATGGGCGTTTCTCTCTGAACCGGATTGTCCGCCCGAATTGAAAATTCTGGCAGCCGACAAAATTACAGCCTATCGAGATTACGTAGATGCGCACCGGCGGCTATTCGATTGTACCACACTGGACGAATGTTTTGCGACGGCCGAAAATCTTATAAAATCTTTTTCCGAAAATCGAAAAATTCTCTACGAATTCACATACTACGCCGAGCATCATGCGCTGCTCGGCCGGCACTCGATCTTCAGGGAGATGCAGGAACTGGCGACCCTGCGTAAAATGGGGCCTGTTGCCCTTGTCGCCAGACAGAAGAATCTCAAAGGAAGCATCTGGCGGATCAAACACGAGATAACCCGCGGCAGCAAGCCCCATCTGGATATCGAGCGAAGAAACCGTCTGAAGGCGAAAGAACGCGAGCTTGCAGCCGTCAATAAAATGATCGAAGAATATGAACGAACTATCCGACCATAAGAGCATCGGTGAAAACCTCGCGCCTGAAGAGGAGCAGAGGTTGGTCGATCTCGGTGCGCTCGGCTGGCCGCCGGAAGATATCGCCCGCAGCATCAACGCGAACGTCGAGCAGTTTACGCAGGAGTACAACGACCCGAACAGCCGCGTTGCCGTGCTGATAGCCCGTGGTCTCTTGCAGAAACGCGCACTACTCGAAATAAGGCTCATGGATGAGGCTCTCGGCGGAAACATTCCGGCGACGACACAACTCTACAAAGTACAACGAGACCGTTCGTTTGAAATGACGAAGCTGGATGTGTTCGGAGGATTCACCGACGAGCAATCCTACCAGCGCATCATGGACTACATCGACAAAGGTTGCGAAGACGATCTCTCGGCAAAGGAACAGTTATATATCGACTTGTTGAATCTCGTATTCTCCCTCTCCAAACAACATGACCGCCGAAATGTCATCAAGTTCCTGACAAAGCCGCCCTTCAAACTCTCCTATGCACGTGCCGTCGATATTTATGACGAAGCCGTGAATCTCTTCTACTCGAACCGGCGCGTAACGAAAGAGGCGCTTCGGCAAAAATACGCCGACGACCTCGAAGCATGGTCGAGCATCGTCGCCCAAAGAGCGACCTGTGCCGCCGACTATGCCGTGGCGGCAGACATGCGGGCAAAGGCCGCAAAAATCCTCCGTCTCGATCAACCCGACCCGGAACAACTCCCATCCTCACAATATATCAAACCGATTCGTCTTCTATCCCTCGACTCTTCGGATGTCAGCCTCCCGCCGGCAAACAGAGACGCGCTATCGCGCCAGATCGATTCCGTACTGGCACCGGATGCCGTAAAAAAACGTCTGCGCATGGAAGCGGGGATCGAAGATGTGGATTTTATCGAAATTATCAATGTCGCACAGGAAGAGAATTAACGCCGGGGACAGCCCCTGCATCGACGTACAATATCAGAACCTGTACGCCCAAGTAGCATCGTTGCTGATGCCGCGAAAGCTCCGCGCTGTCTTGGGCCGCGGCTCGGCCAAGACGACGGACTTTCAAGCCGAACGACTCGCGGAGATTATCTTCGACATGCCGGGTGCCCCTTTGGTATGGGTGGCCGATACCTTCTCGAACCTCACCTCTAATATCCTGCCCGGTGTGCTTGAGGGCCTCGAACGCAAAGGACTGCATGAAGGCGTCCACTACGTAATCGAAAAGGAACCGCCGACATACACGGAAAAAGAGAAAGAACACCTGCCCACATGGCTCAAACCGCATTTCTGGAAGCCATTCAACCGTCTCGTATCCTACAAGCGTACAATCATTTTTCATACCGGTACAAATATCCGATTCGGCTCCCTCGATCGACCTTCGACACTGGCCGGCAGCTCGTATGTCTATGTGTTTGGAGACGAGGTAAAGTATTTCAAAGAAGAGAAGATCGCCAACCTGATGAAAGCCGTCCGCGGGTACAGCGTGCAATATGGAAACTCTCCGTTTTACCGTGGCTACTCCTTCACCACGGATATGCCCGATGTATCCCACATCGGGGAATATGACTGGATACTGAAAGGAGCCTCGGCAATGAATACCGAGCGGCTGACACTGGTCATGCAGGCTGGGTTGGTATACAATCAAGCCCTTCATGAATATGTCGCCGCAAAATTGGAATGGCAACGAACCCGGACACCGGAAGCCGAACGTGAGTACAAAAACAAACTACGCACGGCACGTCTTTGGCGGAGCCGCTGGGTAGAGCTGCGCCGACTTCCGGAAACCGCGACCTTCTTTATGCTTGCATCGAGCTATATCAACGTCGATATCCTGACTGCCGAGTGGTTCGACGATGCCTTCGCCGAGCAGTTCAGCGACTATAAGGCCGCGATTCTTTCGATGAAACCGACTCTGGAGGGCGGAGAGCGATTTTATGCCAACCTCGGAGAACGGCACTTTTACTACGATGGAATCGATGAAGAAGCATACGAGCGATTCGGACTGCTGGAGCAAGAGGACAGCCGAGTCTTGCGATATTGCAATCCACAGCGGACGCTATCGCTCGGCGTGGACTTCGGTAATATGTGTTCGATGTGTGTCGCCCAAGAAGAACCGAGGATACTGCGCGTATTGAAGTTTATTTATACCCTTTCCCCAGAGTCGATTCGACAATTGGCAGACAAATTCGTCACCTATTTCGCGCACCACAGGAACAAATACGTGATGCTGTATTACGATCGCGCAGGCAACAACTACCGGAAAATGGGTGCCGACACCGCGTCGCAGCTCAAACACGCGATCGAATTCGACAGCAACGAGCATCCTACGGGTTGGAGTGTACAGTTGATGTCCATAGGCCAAGGGAATATCGGGCAGGGCGACGAGTACATCTTCATGCAGGAATTGCTGGCCGGACACAATAAATATCTGCCGCAGGTGCTCATCGATGCTTACCAGTGCAAACCGCTCAAGGCTTCGCTCGAAAATGCTCGGACACGGGTCTCGAAAGGTAAAATCTGTAAAGATAAACGGTCGGAGCATCTCCCGGTCGCCGAGCTGCCGATGCGGTCTACCAACCCGTCTGACTCTTTCAAGTACCTGATGATGACGCCGCCGTTGATCCAAATCGTCAAAGGATCACCGAGGAGCGATATTATCTACGAACCGACTTTCGGATAAAAAAAGCGGAGACGTCTCCGCCTCCGCCGGAATAGAGAAATTCTCATTTCTCAATCCTATGCAATGGCAAAGGTAGCCATTATATTCAAACCTGCAAACTGTTTCGGGGGTACAAATAAAGCCCCCGGCCGCAAGTAGTCATCTCACCTACATACTTACGCAAGCATGCGCCACAAACGCACGACCGAGGGCTGGATAGTCTTCTGTCGCGTTTATGACGCATTTGCTTTCAGTATGCAGGTGAGACGACAAAGGTAATAAAAAACAGAGTGCAATGAAACTTTATGAGGTTATATCGTTCAACCGCGAACTCCTGCGACGCCTATCGTCCGTCGGTATCCGACTGGACGATTGCAAATACATTGATCTTTATGAAGACTATCGTAAGCTCCGCGAGGGGGGGGGTAAAATGACCTACATAGCGGCCGTTCTGGCTGAAAAATACGGAGTGTGCGAACGGCAAGTATACCTGATCATCGCCCGGTTTGAAAAGGACTGTACGGATATTTCAGTGTGATCCCAGCATTTTCGGCTGCGGGATGAATTCTGCATGCGATCTTCGCGGCTTGAAAATTCACTCAGCTATGAAAAACTACACATCGGCCCCTCTGCCGTTCATGGGCCAAAAGAAACGCTTTATCCGCGAATTCCGCAAGGCACTCCGGGAGTTCGATCACGCTACGGTATTCGTGGATCTCTTCGGCGGCAGCGGCCTACTCTCGCATGTCACCAAACGGGAGCGACCTGATGCCCGCGTTATCTACAACGACTTCGACGACTACCATGTACGTCTGGAGAACATCAAACGCACAAACGCACTACTCCATGATATCCGTTCGATCGTAGGTGATTACCCTACGGCCAAGAGACTGACGCCTCAAATGCGAACAACGATACTCGACACAGTACGGTCGGCCGAAAAGACCGGCTATGTCGATTATATAACACTTTCGTCTTCGCTGCTGTTCTCATCCAAATACGTGACAGACTATACGGAACTTCAAAATGCTGGGTTATATAATAACCTGCGGGCATCAGACTACACCTGTGAAGGATATCTCGACGGGATCGAGGTTGTTCACGCCGATTATCGGGAATTGTTCAATCAATACAAGGATATCCCCGGTGTCGTATTCCTTGTCGATCCACCCTACCTATCGACCGAGGTAGGGGTATATAAATGCCGGTGGCGGCTATCCGACTATCTCGACGTGCTGACCCTGCTTTCGAGTACATCCTACTTCTATTTCACCTCCAACAAATCCTCGATCATTGAACTATGCGAGTGGATCTCCGAGGCAAAGGTCAATGCGAATCCATTCCTTAACGCAGTGCGGAAAGAAATGGGAGCGCAGTTGAATTACAATTCCAGATACACGGACATTATGATTTATCGACGCTGACAGTTCTACAACACACATCAGGCCGGCCCTACGAAAGAGGGTCGGCCTTTCTCTTATCGGCCGTACATGGTTTGCGATCGGCTGTACCCCAGCCACACCTCCCAGCCCAGCCGCAAGCAACCATTCCCCGCCCCGAACCCCACCCCGGCAGGCCTTTTGTCATATATCGCCTTTTCGAGGGTCATGCAATCGCAACTCGTCGAGAGGGCGGGACGGCCTTAAATTTCTCTCAACAAAAATCGTTTTTCATCCGACCGGACAAACTGTGCTCTATATCAACCGAATATCATAAAAACGCCCCGAAAAGAGAGGCAAAAATCGGGCATTTTCAATCTACAATCAGCCGTTTCGACTTTCATTCCGAACTTTCTGCAATCAATATCATTCCAGCCCGGCACTCCGGGCCTTTGTCCTTTGCTTCGCAGGTCTACAATCTATTTTTGTGCTATGGATTTATGGGATGCAATAAAAGAGATGCGCCGCTTATCCGCCGAGGGGGTTCCGTTCGGCTTTACGTTCATGTCCTACGACGCTACGGCTCGCGTAAGCAAAGGAGTGATCGAAGTTCGGCATGCCCGTCTGCTGAAACGTGAAAAACAGGAGAACCATCGAGATGCCGAATTCGTCGAGGCATATCTTGACCTCGACACCTGCCAAGCTCGGCGCTTTTATCAGCCATTGCTGATGAGTTTTAACGGTCAAAAAGTAGTTTTGCAATGAATAAAACAGGAAAAGCCACCCAGATTTCGGATTTTTCATATGCCCTGCCGGTCGATGACTGTGTCTATACGATCTCAACGGCTCAAGCGAACAACCTCGACACTCTGCTATGGCAAGCAGAACGGGAGAATTGGGAATATATGCCGCAGTATGTCGGTGGACAAAAGATCGTACCCTACGGAAACAACAACCGCCTGCCAGTGCAAATCCGTGACCTTATGGACGAAAACAATCTCGCCCCCGGTATTCTTGCTCGTCAGAAGGGATTGCTGTACGGCGAAGGCCCCTTTCTACGCAGCCTGCGTTTCGAGAATGGCGAGATAACGAAGGAGTTCAAGGATGATAGGGAGATAATGGCATGGTTGAAAGATTGGGACTACCTGAAGTACATCGACGCGGCGATGACCGACTACTTGTATCTCAAAGGATTTTTTGACATCAAGCTGCTCGAACGCCGCGGACGGATCTCCGGCCAAAGGCCGCGAATCGCAGCTCTGGAGTTTGTGTCTGCGAAAAATGCCCGCCTCGAATGGGCCGCCACCCGTCGTCTTGAGGACGTAAGGCACATTTTCGTCGGGAACTTCGAGAACGATTGCATCGACACCGGCATCCAAACCTACCCGGTATTCGACAGCAGCAACCCGGCCAGATACCCCGCTTCGGCAGCTTACAACTCGTCTTACTCGTTCGCACGGGATTTCTATTCGATTCCGGAATATTGGGGAACTCTGCGCTGGATCATGCGAGGCTCCGAAGTTCCGGCCATATTCAAATACGTTACCGACAACGGGTTCAACGCTGCGTATCATGTTCATTCTCCAGACGGATATTGGGAGAAGAAGCGCACGTACATCCGCAAGAACAATCCGGCATGGAGTGATAAACAGGTAGAAGAGGAGATCGGCAAACTCACGGCAACCATGCTTACCAAGCTGACCGAAGTGTTATCTGGGGCCAAGAATGCCGGAAAATTCTTCCACACAGTGGATGTTTTCGACCCGCTCTCGCAACAAACCAACATCTGGAAGGTAGAGGCGATAGACCAGAAAATTAAAGACTTCATCGAATCGCAACTCAAAGTCATGGAGGCGGCCAGCTCGGCAATCACATCCGGCCTCGGTCTGCATGCATCTCTGTCGAACATCATGGTTGCCGGGAAGCTCGCATCCGGTTCCGAAATGCTTTACGCCTACAAACTCTTCATGATGTCGAACACCGCCAAACCCACATACGACATTTTGGAACCCATCAACCAAGCCATCCGCTTTAATTTCCCCGACACTGATTTACAACTCGACTTCTATCACAGCAAACCTTTGACCGAAAGCGAGACATCCCCCAATGACCGCATAAAAAACTGACGCCATGATTTTCAATAAAACGAAAAAAGGCTCCGCAGAGCTATACAATCTCACCGGCACATGGTACAAGGCGAATGACTTCACCGGGATCAGCGAGGATATCGTGCTGGCCCAAAACGAAGTTATCAAACTGATCGGGAAAGCTACATTCGACCGGGCACACTCCCGGTATATGACGGACGAATATGATCCGGAAGTGTCATCCGATGATCCGGAAGACATGCTCGTACGGCGGGTTCAGTTGCCGGTGGCGTATAAAGCCATGCATCACTTCTACCAGCGAAACCTCGTGAGCCATGAGGACAGCGGCAGAAAGGTAAAAATCAGCGAAAACGAAAAACTGCCGTGGGCATGGCAGATCGAGAAGGACGATGCGGTTCTGCGCGATACATTCTTCCGAACGCTCGACGAATTGTATCTCTTCCTTGAGCAAACGGACATCAAAGAGTGGAAGGACTCGCCGCTGCGCACCCAGCAACAACAGTCGATTCTCCGTACCCTCGACCAATTCGAAAGCATCTACCCGCTCGATGGCTCGTTCTACACCTTCTATACGCTTATACCCTTCATCCTCGAAGTGCAGCAGCGCTTTGTGAGGCCGATTGCCGGAGATCGTTATATGTCGCTCCTGTCAGACATAGATTCAGACACGGCTCTTGCAGCGCGGCGTTTTGTAGCTTTGAAGGCGATGGTGATAGCCGTCCAGAGACTTTCGGTGTCCGTATTCCCGATTGGGATCTCGCAGCGGTTTACAGATTCATTTCAGGGTAAAGGAGCCGGAAAGACCCCCTCCACTGATGCGTTGAAATTCTACCTTTCAGCCCTCGATCATCAGGCGGCAACCGCCCTCGAAGAGTTTCACGAGGCTTTATCGGCTACTGTGGAAAAATACTCTCTTCTACCGGACAACGATCCCCGAAACAAATTCTTTTCTGTTCAATAATGAATACGATCGAAATACCCGCTATCGGCGTATGCAGGGAAATCCCCTCGAAATGGAGCGAGATGACACCGGAACAGGCCCGCGTTACGATGCGCCTGCTTTGGGATATGGAATCCGGCCACATCTCTCCGCTTGAGTTTCATGTGCGCGTCCTCTATCTTCTCCTCGGTATCAAACGGACATGGCGTTCGGTAATGTGGGAAAAACTCAATCGAGCCGCTGCCGAGCAGAAGAATGCCAACATTTTTTTGCTTTGCGAAAATCTCCTCGGCTGGCTGTTTACCGACACCGAGGACGGTCTGCTCCCGACATTCGACACCATACAGAATCCGCTGCCCGAAATCCATATCGGCAGCCATCGTTTGCGTGGGCCGGCCGACGCTCTGCAAGACCTGATTCTCGTGGAATTTCGGAATGCCCTGATCGCCCGCGACGAATTCTTGAACACCCGGCAACCCGCGGCCCTCGACCGGATGATCGCTTTCCTGTATCGACAGCCTTCGAAGCAAGCCAACCGGGCCGGCCGGTGTATCGTCCCCATCCGTCACGAGACCTTTGAGCGGGACGTATGCCATGCCCGCCGGATAGCTCCGTGGCAGAAACAGACGATTCTCATGTGGTTCTCCGCCTGCGTCAAATTTCTCCAGACCGGGACGATAGTTGTGGCTGGGGAACAGATCGACATGCGCACGATCTTCAGCAGCGAGGAAACTGCCCACGATACCGGCCCGAAGTTCACATTGACAGATGTAGCCTACGAACTGGCACGGGATCGGGCACTCGGCACGCTGAACGACATCGACGAAGAGGGCCTATATACTATATTCCAGATTCTACACCACAACGTAAAGCAAGCAAAACGCAATGCAAAAACTCATTAACCTACTACGATATCTGGTCAATATGCGTGTAACGGAGAACGAGGTAATCCCCGTTGTCGATGACACGCACGGAACCGAGCGGCTCAAGAGCGCAGACGGCCGTCAGGTCGTGGTTTCCTATCCATCACTACGGCAAACAGGAGAAACATCGAACTCCTATCAGGATCAACTCCCGGCCGCCATATTCGTCCTCGAAAAAGCAATGGCCGGACAGCGTACCGATAAAGATGAACTCGAACAATATCTGTCGATGCTCGCTACGGTCGATATGATTTTGAAAACGTTACGGGCGGACACTCTGGGATATAACGCCTGTCCCCGTTTGGCCGGCATGACAATCAAGGTTGCAAACACGGTTCCGGTATACAAAGTATTCGGGAGCTGGGTCGGCTGGATGATCGAGATCGAATTCTGAACTCCGGCAAAATAATTGCAGGAATAAAAATATTCCTTTTTTATTTGCAAGGGAATAATTTTATTCCTACATTTGTACCAGAAACCAAATGACTGCACAATGCCCATACTTTTTTACTATTTAGGACTGAAGTTCTTTTTTTACTCGAACGATCACGAACCGGTTCACGTACATGTCAGCAACGGAGAATGTGACGCAAAATTCATGATCGAACCAGAGACAAAATTGATAGAAAATTTCGGTCTGAAGCCACGAGAGTTAAAACACGCCCTCATGGGGATAGAAGAGAACAAAGAGGTGATTATTGAACGGTGGAAGGAGTTTTTCGATAAATAATACGAATATGAAAGCGCAAAAGATATGGTTCGAAAATGGTCGGATTTTCCTGACGACCGACGACGGCCGGACGGGCAGTCTGCTTCTCCGCGCTTTCCCCCGTCTGGCACGGGCAAGCGATGAGCAGCGCATGAAATACGAATTATCCCGGTCGGGTATTCATTGGCCCGAACTGGACGAAGATTTAAGTTTCGAGGGCTTTTTTGACCAGCCGGCGGAAACGTCGGACAACCGGGTCGCAATGGCTTTCGCCCAGTTCCCGGAAATCAATGTCCGCCAGATGGCTCGGCGCATGGGTATCAATGAAACCTTGCTTGCAAAGTATATATGCGGGTACTCCAAGCCCTCGGAAAAACGTGCGAAGGAGATCGAGGCCGCGCTGCACGACCTCGGACATAAATTAACACAAATCTCGATCTGATATGTTCGGAGCAATAGGCATAGGTTTACTTTTCGCGTGGCTGCTGGCCAGCTATCTTTCATCTTCGCCAAAGGTGAAAAAGTAGATCATGCAAAGTAGTACGTCCAGAAGATCGGAGATTTTATCGTTGCGCATTCATATTTTTCATAATTCGCTTGCAAATATTGCGGGGGGGGGTATCTTTGTAAAGCAAACCTTAAACCTACTTGAATTATGAAAAAACTGTTATTCTTGTTTATGGCCGTATTGGCCTGCAACTACGTCATCGCACAGCAGAAAGTTTACTGCGAAATCGTGGGAACGCAAAAATTTGCGAAATCTCAAGTAACCGTGGGGATTGATTTTGGGCAAGAGGATGCCATGCGCACCAATGCGCTGGGTGGTGTGGCCTCACGAAATAAGCTCGTAGGTGATGACGGAAAGCCTCTTTCTTTTAACTCGATGGTTGACGCAATGAATTACATGGGATCGCTCGGCTGGGAATTCGAGCAGGCTTATGTTGTTACTATGCCCGGAATGGGTGGCGGTCAAAACGTCTATCATTGGCTATTGAGCAAATATATCGGAGAAAACGAATCAGGAACGAATGGCTTTAAAACACGGGGGCAATACGAAACAGAAACAGCCCCATGCATGCAGTAGCGATGTATAGACATACAAGCAATGAATTATTGCATTAAAAATCATTTTTTCCAAAATATTATTTATATTTGCAATGCTAAACAATCTCTACGGCAGATGATGTCCGTCGAAATATACGGGCATTTTTTGTGCGTATAAAATTTTATGTGGTTTCGTACCCCCGTGCCGTGCGGTTAATGCCCCGGCGAGCCGTAGAGGTGTTTAGCAGCGGGAAAGACGAAGCCACATTTTGTTTAACGGTTTAATGCTAAAACCTCTATGAAAAACACGAAAATCGGCGAGACCTGCCTTGCTGTATCCCGTATCGAGAGCGAATTTCTCTCAAAGCTGATCGAAACGGTCAAATCCCAAAGCGAAATGATTGCCCGACTGACCGCAGAACGGGCCGAACTACAGAGAAGAAAGATGCAAGCCGACCGACGGCGGCAAGAAGTTTTCCGCCTACCGACCGACAGATAGCCCTTATTCAACCTGTCCTTTGTAGCCGCCTTCGGGCGGCTACTTTTGTTGCAAACTGCAACAAATGACTGTCAAAGGAGAGTACATACGGCGCACTTTGCTCGATGAATCGAACCGCTGGCTGAAGAACCAGAATACAGTGCTGGCAACGAAGCTCCACTCCCGCACCGGCCGACTGGTCAATGAGCGTTCTATGTCTGTTTCCGAACAGGGCGAGATGTCGGCGACAATGACCTACCAGCACACGATCGAAGAACGGTTCCTCGACATGCGGGTTCTGCGCTATGGTTCCAAGCTCGTCCGGCGTGCCCGCAAGATTCACACCCGTTTCGCTTACGGACACTACGAGTCGATTGCTTCCCGGTTGATGTACGGCCTGACCGACGATGTTGTTGCAGAAATCAAGCAACAACTGACGGATTAGGAATATGGGAAAAGCAATTCGGGATGAAGATTTAAGACTCAACATCATTGTAAATGGTGACGAATCCCAAAAACGGATCGGAGATTTAAGCCGACAAACAAGAGATCTCGCGAACGCAAATTTCGAGCTTCGGCAGGAACAGCGTCGACTTAAAGCCGAAGGGAAAGAGAATACCGAATTATATCGGCAAAATGCAGCTGAAATCAAGAAAAATGCTGCGATCATCAAGTCCAACAAAGAGCAAATGCAGCAGCTTCGCTCCGAGATGAAGCTGGACACTCTGACCATCTCTGATCTGACACAAGAACAAAGGCGTCTACGCGCTGTTTTCAACAATGCGATTCCGGGCACAACGGAATGGGAAAAATATCGGGCTGAATTAAAGCAGGTCGATGCCCGCATCAAGACGCTCAAAGGATCAGCACGCGACACGGGGAACGTCGTGCAACGGATGGCCGGCGGGTTCAGCAAGTTCTTCGGCGCGATCACGGCCGGATTCGCCTCAATGTCGTTTGCAGTCATGGGCACCAAGAAAGCCCGTGCCGCCTTTCTGGAGTATGACGAAGCTCTGACCGATGCCCAGAAGACCACTTCAACAACAAAAACGGAGATCCGCGAAGTATCGGAAGAACTGAAGAAGATAGACACCCGCACACCCCTAAACTCACTGCTCGACATAGTACGCGTGGCGGGTAAACTCGGTATCGAAGGAAAGCAAAATCTGATCGAATTCGCCCGTGCCGGAGATAAAATCGGGGTCGCCCTCGGCCGAGACCTCGGCGGCAATGCCGAAGCCGCCATCCAGCAGATCGGAAAACTCGTCGATATTTTCCACCTCCGAGAACAATACGGCATCGAGCAGAGTATGCTCAAGGTCGGCTCGGCAATCAACGAAATCGGCATGGCCTCCACGGCGGCCGAGGGTTTTGTCGTTGACTTCGCAAAAAGGGCGGCCGGTACGGCGCCGAACGTAAATATCTCGATTCAGTCCGTCCTCGGTCTCGCCGGCACCCTTGACAAATTGGGGCAGCAGGCCGAAACGGCAGGCACCTCCTACGGGCAGGTGATTACCGCCATGTACAAGCGGACAGAGGTCTTTGCCAAAATTGCCAAGATGAGCCTCGGCGAATTTCAGAAGCTCATGGGCGAAGATATGAACGAGGCATTTATCCGCGTTTTGGAGGGTATGGGCAAGTCTGGACAAGGCATGCAGTCGATCGTAAACGCCCTGAACTCGATGAAACTCGACGGGCAACGTAGCGTGCAGGTCTTGGGCGTTCTGGCGGCCAATACCGACGAGCTGCGTCGGCAGCAGGAAATCGCCAATCATGCATTCGAAACCGGCACATCTGTCATCGAAGAGTTCAACACCAAAAACGAAAGTGCCACGGCCCAATACGAAAAGCAAAAGAAAGCGCTCCATGAACAGGCCGTACTCCTCGGCGAAACACTGAATCCGGCATTCACCTCGACAACCTCGATCACCGTAACCTTTCTGAAGGCGCTGACGGGTCTTGTGAAATTCTTATACCAGACAAAAGGAGCGATTATCCCAATCGTTGCGGCCGTCGCAGCCTACAAAACCATAATGTTTGCTGCACACAAGGCGATGGTGATTTACCGAGCAGCTCATATTGCGTATATCGCCATTACGAAGCAGGCAACGCTGGTAACACAGGTATTCAACAGCGTCGTCAAGGCCGGGCCGTGGGGTTGGATTGCGACAGCAATTTCAGTCGCCATCGGTGCGGTAACTCTGTTCAGCGACAAGATTTTCAAAACCCACGAGCAGGTCAGGAACATGGCCGCCGAAGCCGCGGTCGAAATCGACAACGAGAAACGGAAGCTCAACGAATTGCAGGACGCAGCGACCCGCGCAGCCTCCGGGAGCCGCGAACGGGCCGAAGCGATCATGATCATCAACGAGAGGTACGGCAAGTACCTTCCGAAGCTGCTCACCGAGAAAAGCACCAACGAGGATATCGCCATCGCGCTTCAGTCGGTAAACACCGAATTGGAAAAGAACATCAAGCTCAAATTCCGGCAGCAGGAAGCGGAACGCATCGCCGGAGATGAGATGACAGCCATGAAAAAGGCGATCGCCGAAATCACGACCAAGTATAAAGAATGGGGCGACGAATCGTCGCTCACCGCCGATAAGCAGAGATTGATCGCCGCCGCAGTTGTCGATTTCACGGGTAAGATAAAAGCGGCCGGAAACGATTCTGCAAAACAAAGTCAGGCAGTTTCCGACCTCAATATGGAATTACGAAATCTGGGGCTGAACCTCACCGGATCGGCATGGAATCCTGCAGGCCGAAATATCGCCTTACAAGAAATCACCACAGAATTACGCAATACCGTGACCGAAGGCCAGCAGGCTCTCTCGATGCTGGACACTCTCTACGGTAAGTTCGCCACCCCTCTCAATCTGAACACCACCACGACCACAAATACAACGCCCACCGCCCCGGACGATACAGGCAAATGGTCGCTCGAAAAAGACAAAGAGTTCCTGACCGCGAAACTGAAACTCAAGGAGAAATATCAGAACGGGGAAATCGTATCCGCGTCCCAATTCAACGAAGAGCTGCTGAAACTGGAAATTGCGGCATTGGAAAAACGCCTTGCGAAAAATATCGATGAAGGGGCTACGCGGCTCAAAATCCAGAACCAACTCGCAGACAAACGACTTGAGCAGAAGAAGGCGGCCGCAGCCAAAGAAGAGGAGATAAACAAACTTCTCCAGCAATCGGAAACCGATCGGATCAAGCGGGAGAACGCCGACTACGAACTGAAGAAAAAGAGGTACGCAGGCAACGCCGCGGCATTGGAAGCTCTGGAGAAAGCCCACCAGCGCAACATCACCAAAATTCGGCTCGACGAGATCGACGATCGACTAAAGCGGGAAGAGGAGACCTATGAGCTGCAAAAGAAACAGCTCAAGAACCGTCACAAGCAGGAACTCCTCGACTTCCACGGCTCGGCCGCTGAACGCAAACAGCTACGGAAAGCCCAAGCGGAAGAAGAGTCCCGATTGGAACTCGAACACCTGACTCAACTCTCTGCGCAACTTAAAACGCTTATCGAGTCCGGAATGTTCGACGGCATCCAACTCGACACACAACTTCTCTCGGCTCAAGAGAAGCAGAATCTCGTCAATCGTTTCGAAGATGTCAGGACAGCGATCATCGGCGTATTGGAAGTTCTCGGCGACGGGCAGCAGAAAACATTCTCTTTTGCCGGCAACGACCCAACGTTCATGGGCCTACCACAATCGGACTGGATGCAATTTTTTGACGTGCTGAAGAACGGGGCTGCTTCTACCGAAGAAGCGTTGCAAGCAGTACATGCCGCCATGACAGCGATTGGCGCAGCTACGGAAACGGCGCTGCAGGTATATACTACCTACGACAATATGATGACCAAAAAGGAAAACGCAGAATTAAAGAAATATCAGAAAAATCAGGATAAGAAGAAAAAAGCCAACGAGAAGCGTGTCAAAGCAGGACTGATGACCGAAGAGCAAGCACAAGCAGAGGAGGAGCGAATGGCCGCAGATCTCGAAGCCAAACAAGAAGAGATGCAAATCAAACAGGCGAAGCGCCAGAAGGCCATGAACATCACCTCCGCCATCATCAATACGGCAACTGGTGTCACGAAAACACTGGCTGAATGGGGATGGCCTCTGGGTGCGATCTTTGCCGCTATCGTCGGTGCTATGGGAGCCGCACAAATCGCTATGATTGCATCAACCCCAATAACGACTGGCGCCGAAGAGGGTGGTCAGGTCATCGAGCGGATGCAGGACGGCAAAAAATTCAACGCCCGTTATTCTCCGGATAAACGAGGCTTCATCTCATCGCCGACGGTGCTGGTATCGGAAAACGGGAAGGAGTATGTCGTTCCAGCGGCCGCAATGGATAACCCCTCGTTGATTCCCGTACTGAACACGATCGAAGCGGCCCGCCGACAGGGGACACTCGGCAGCTTCGATTTCAATGCCGTATACCGGCAAAATACACCGGTACCCGGATTCGTATCCGGTGGCCCAACAGGAGATATCCCGTCATTCGACACAACAGACACGGGGCTTTCCTCTTTGGACGCAGGCACGGCCGGCAAATTCATCGCGGCCGTCGATCGTCTATGCGACGTGCTGAAGAATCCGATTCTTGCCTACGTGACAATGCTGGGCGAGAACGGAATCGTTGCGAAAATGAAAGAGTACAACCGCACGCGGGAACGTGGGCAAATTGGAGGCAAAAAACGATGATACAATTCCGATCCGAGGGCATAATCCTCGATGTACAGCCTGATCAGGATGTGACATTTACACTGGACAATCCAATCTTTGAAGATGACAGGGTGCCAGTGGCCGTTTCCACGAATGTTGAATTCAAACTGTCGCCTAAAAACTGCAAATTTTTCGGATTCACACCCGGCATCCGGCGGCGGCCGTCACGCAAGACTGCCGCCTGCGAGGCGTTATTCAATGGCATAGTCGCATTTCAGGGTGAACTGAAATATGACGACTACTCCGATAAGTCCTTACAATACTCATTCGTCGGGGCTGAATTCGACCACATCGTCACAGGAAAGCTGACCGACATCCCATTCTCCGGATTTGAGGACATCAAATTCTCAACGATGGTAGAAAACGCCCGTAAAGGACTATATGACGAGTTCGGCCTGCCCCAGATTATGCGCAAGGCAATGAGCGCCTCGATCGAGTATGTGACGTCGGGGCCGACGAAAGCAGAATGCTCAACGGTCGATAAATATGCGAACTGGCTTTACACCACCCGGCCTTATGTTGTCCCAGCGATCAAAGTACGTTATATCCTCGATAAAATCCTTCCGGAGTTAGAGCTGGGGGAACCGGAACTCGAAAAACTCCTCAATATGTTAGCGATCCTCGGACTTTACAAAAGTTCCGAATACGACAACCGATACGGGGTAAAAGATACATCGCCCGGTGCCCGGCCGGGGTTATATCCTACCCAATGTACGCTCGATCTTGCCGACTCGATGCCGGACATGGACTTGAGCGATTTTCTTATCAGTCTACTCAAAATACCTTGCTGCACGTTGTTTTTTTCCGGGAAAAAGTATTTCCTGATGAGTAACAAGTCGATTCTCGCAAGCAATAAATTTGTAGACTGGACGGCCAAAGTCAGCGACAATTATTCGCTCCCCGCCTATGAAAAGAAAGGCTATACCCTCGCATTCCGTAACGAGGATGACAACTACACCAAGTCCTACGAAGAGGATTTGGGCCAAGAGCCAACTGATGAGATTATCGAAAGCTATTCTCTGCAGGACATCATCAACAAATACAGGGTGTCTCCCGACTATAAAAATATCAGACTGGCCCAAACCGGGGATATCTATTCAGGTAAGAAAATCGACGCTCTGCTCTATTATTCAGGACGCGGTGCCGCATGGAACAAATATACGACACCAATAGCCACTCTGGATATCGTACATCAAGCCGGGTTTACGAAAATGGAACCGGCTGCCGACTCGGAAGATCAGAACTACGACTGTTCGATCGACTTCACATGTCCGAAATGCGTTCCTTTGGCCGTATACCCGTCAAAGCAAATACATGCTGACGGATCGATCGAAGAAGCAATTGGACTGAACGCCATAACTCCTATTGTAGATTTTCCCACCGCAGGCGGCAATCGCCCGTCAGAAGTGTATATCGGCTTGCTGATCAAAAATAATTTTTCGGATAAAGGATATTATTTCGAGGGCGGTATTCCCGATCTTTCTGCTGGCAGCGAAGACCGAAGCGAGTACTCCCTTGCAATTGGAGGGGAAAATGGTTTGTACAACAGATTCCATAAACCCTACGCGGAGTGGCTGGCACGGGACAAAGAAATGCTTAAAGTCGATCTCAACCTGACCGCATCAGATATTGCAAACCTACGCCTCTGGGTCAAAGTGTTGGTCTTCAACGTGCGTTATTTGATAAAAACCCTTGAAATAACCGGTAATACCACTCACGATATCCTTCACTCGAATGCGGAGTTGGTCGAAGTGTAATGTCCTTTCAGTCCGCGCGTCATGTAGATATTTTTGTCCGAGAATAGAAGCCGAGCCAATGGTAGATACCTTCGAAATAATCGAGAAGCCCGAAATTTGTCAGTTTTCTGAGAATTTGGGGAAAATGATCATCAGGAACAAAAATTCAAGCCTGACTTGTGTTTACATGACAGTAAGACTTGATGATGCAACTATATGTGACAAACTGACGCTTTATTACGATGCAGAGAGTTTGATAACGATCAACCTGCGGGACATCGTCCATACCCTGCTGGAATGTGAATTTCCACGACAAACCGGCGTTACCGACTTTACATATTTGTATATAACGCTGACCGACACGGCGACAACCAAAACATATCGTTTTCAGGTCATTGCCGGCGGGGTTGCAGCTCCTCGCAAAGTAGGGCTGGATTGGTGGGCCAGAAACTTTCTGACTTGGCAAGGGCAAATCGTCACCATGCCGGCATGGCAACCGCAATGGTTATCGGTGGTAAAACTCAATCGAGATCCACAATTTCTGCGAATCAAGTCGCGCCTATATACAGCCGAAGGAATCGAGCGCACACAGGACATTTTCACAGCATCCGAAGAAGGCATCGTCCGGATCAACGTTTCGTTCGAGCTACTCTGGCGTAATATCTGCGTTTCGGAAGAACTGACACCGATTGCATACGACATCTACGGATTGGGAGCGAACTCCGTCTCTGAACCCGATACGGCAGGTGCAAAGAACTACCCTTTCGCCCAGCGATATATTTTGCGGTCGGGCAACTTTCGAGACCGCTGTTTCTTATTCCAAAACTCGCTCGGCGGATTCGACACGATAATCGCATCCGGACTTTCGACATTACTTCCAGAAGGCGAGGTCGACACGTTCATCAATCAAGGCCGCGAAGCGGAATTAAGCAACGATTACACATCAATCTGGCAGCAAAACACAGGTTACATCAGTTCGAGCAGCATAGCCCGGCAATGGCAGGAGTTTCTGCACTCCAGCAATCGCTACCTATACGCAGACGGGGAGTGGAAACAAATAATCGTCACGGAGTACGAAGTCAAACACAAAGAGGCCGCCCTAAACAGCTACACCTTCAAATACCATTTGTCAGAAAAAGATGAAGCCAATTATTATGACCGGGCAGAACTTCCGGAACCTGAACTCCCGACCGATTTCTGGCAAATTCCATCAATACGGCGGGAATAAAGTTGTCCTTTCCGCAGCGACAGCAATCAAATATTTTTGCATAAAACAAGAACCATGACATCGTATAGACGCTGGAACATACTTACCGACCTTACCTACATAGAAACATTCTATGAACGGCAAAGTGACGGTACTCTTGTAAAAGCGGCAATTCCGGACGCGGGAATCGATTTCACCATCGACTATTTTACAGATGGAGCAACCCACTTCAAAGCGTCCCGCATTGACGGAGTTTACAAAGACTGCCGTCAGGTTGATGAATACTCGCTCGAAGTATTCATCCCGTTATCGCGCAGGCGCATGTGCAAAGGAGAGCTTCGCCGGGAACTCACCTTGACAATCCCCGATGATAATTTTTTAAATCAGATAAAAAGCATATGCTTCCCCGCCAAAACAGGGCTATTCCTTTGGTTTGGCCCATCAGACAATTTTAAGCAGACAGCCTACGGAGAGGCGATAATTGCCACGATAATCAATGCCTCATACGATATTATCGACCTCACGAGTTCTGCATATCCTGCCACCTGCCTCAAGATTATGGAAAAGCTCGAAAAAGGCATTACGGCGAATATCTACATAAAAGAAAGGGCGGAACTCCCCCAACAATCTATTATTCAAGTTCAAAAAGCAGACGGGGGCTATCAATTATTTACAGGAATATTCGAAACATCGGAGGAAGACGGAACAATCAAAATTTACCAAATCTACTATCTGGTAAATAGAACCGACGGCGTTGTAACAAGGAAACGATACGATAGATTCCCCGCAGTGGCATCCGCGGGCGACTACATCAAAAAAAACGACCGCCTGATCCTCGGCGGATACAGCCCGGCCGACCTGAAGAGCAACAGTTAAATACACAATATCATGGCAGAAAATCAAACTTTAGCGGTATTGCAGGAAATCCTGCTCAAATCCCGCATCAAATTCGTAACGGGCACCGAAGCCGAATGGACGGCAGCGAATCCCGTCCTGCTCGACGGCGAGTACGGACTTATCCGGGGTAGTTCGCCACTGAAATACAAGGTCGGCGACGGCACGAAGACATGGTCGGCGCTCGGCTGGGGCAATGTCACCTCTCTTGCCCAGCTCACGGCCGACGCAACGCATCGGCTCGTGACCGATGCCGAAAAAACAGGGTGGAATGAGAAAGCGGACGTGTTTACATTCAACTACGAAGGCTACCTGAACCCGCCGACCGGAGGACTCAACCCGCAGGGACAAGTCGCAAAAAACATCGTCGCGGCGATCAATGCGAATAAAAAATGCGTTGTGGTCGCACAAAATGTCACCGTGCAGGAGATCGAAGATTCTATAAGCGGTTTCGTTTCCATCACCGAGGTTTCCGCATCGGCCGTTACCGGATTGATCGATACTATCCGCATGGCCTCGGACGACAGCGGTCGCACGGTATTCCTCGCTACTGCTTCCATCACGTTCAAGTCCGACGGCACCGTGACGACGGCGGCAGTCCCTTACACCGGGCGTATCGTCATGGAAGATGCCCTGCCCGAATACAGCACGGAGAAAGCTCCGACGGTTAGCGGGTTCGCCGCGACCTACTACCTCACGCGGAACGGCAGCCGTATCGGCGTGCCGATCAACATCCCGCTCGATCAGGTGCTGCGCGGATCATCCATCAAGACCGTGGTGACGGCCAATTCGCCTTACTCCGGGGCCAAGGTCGGCGACAAGTACATCGAGTTCCTCTTCCAGAACAACAACACCCCGCAGTACCTGCCCGTGCAGGATCTCGTCGATGTCTACACGGGCGACGACCAGTATATCCAAGTGACGGAGTCGAACGTAATCAAGCTCAACTACTCCGTGCTGTCGTTGAAACTGGCGGCCGACTTGAAGAAGTCATACGACAACTTTTACGACCCGAAGGGTGCCGGAGAGGCAGCGGCAAAAGCGGCCATCGACGAGTTCAAGGCGAGTACGTTCGTCATTCAGTGTACCATCCCCGGAATGAACTGACGCTATGGCAGCTACTGAAAAGATAACCGGGCGGGTTCAATTCCCGATGTTTACGGCGGCCGCACTGGCCGCCGCAAATCCGGTGCTTCTCAAAGGCGAAGTCGTGTACGAATCCGACACACGCAGGCGGAAAATCGGCGACGGTGTTACCGCATGGAAGTCTCTCCCCTACGAGTCGGATGGTGAAATGGCAGGCAGTATTCACGCTTCACAGATCACTACGGACGCAACGCACCGTTTCGTGACCGACAGCGAGAAAAAGACGTGGGGCGATAAGGCCGCCAAAGACCTGTCGAACGTAACGCTGACAAAAGCGCTCTCATCCAACGGTTACTACAAAGCACCGGACGGGCTGATGTTTCAATGGGGGATATCCCCCGGCGGGGCGTATCAGTACTATTTCAGTCCTGCATTCATCGCAAAGCCGTTCGGATGCTTTCTGACGGCTTATTACGGCAACGGCAACGTTATCACAGCCGCGTCGTATGTGGAACTGACCGCCCAATATTTACGCTACCAATCGCGCTGGGCGAACCTCACCGACAAGAACGGAGGTCTCGCATCCTCTACCGAAACCGTCCATTGGCTGGTGATCGGACGCTGGAAATAAAATACAGGAAGCTATGAAATACTGGAAGCAAGGATTTTATGACGAACCCGTCGAGGGCGGTGTAGAGATCACCGACGAGAGGTGGTTGGAACTGATCGACGGGCAGGCAGCAGGTATGCTGATTACCGAGGATGAGCAGGGCAGCCCTGTTTTAACGGAATATGTCAATAGCGTCCCGGTGCCGACCTACGAACAGCGGGTGCAGCAAAGCATCCGAGAGCGGTATTCGGTCGACGACGAACTGGCGATACTCCGCCAGCGGGACACCAAGCCGGACGAGTTCGCGGCCTATTACGAATACGCCGAGCAATGCAAAGCGCAGGCAAAAAAGCAGATGCAATTATGATTGGAAGAATACAACACCCGAAATATACGGCAGCGGCGCTCAAAGCGGCCAATCCCTTACTACTCGATGGCGAGGTCGTCTACGAATCAGACACGGGTCGTCATAAGATCGGGGACGGAGTGAATAAGTGGACGGAATTACCCTATCCCATGAATGCCGAAGCCGTCCCGGCGGTTACGTGGAAAGTACAGGGCGGAATGCTCTGCGTAAAGCCTGCCACGGACTTGAAAAATCCGATTCTGAAGCAATGTTTCGTGGGCATCCTGCACTACAAAAACGCGAAGAAGCGATACCGCCGGAATCCTCAAACCGGGCAGACACAAAACCGTCCTCTGAATGCGGGGTTCAAGCTCGTACAGGACTCCTTCTCGCGGGATGAGGTAAACTGGACGTCAGTACGGATCAATCCCGTACCGTTCGACGCAACGAAGGTAAACGCCGCGGGCTGGATGCCGATAATTTCCGTTGCAGACCTCTTGGAAAGGTGGGTCGTGTGCATTGCCGACCGCGGTTTCGTGGGGGGGGGGGAAATTCGAGCTGCATCGCGGCACCAATATAGGCGACCGCGGCGGAAAGATGGAGGATTCCGGGAAGCGCAGGATGCAGGTTTCATTTTACGGAGGAGTAGTATTGTTTACGGGTAATCCTCAATACCGAACCGAGGGGGCACGCGCCTATTTCAGAGTAATAGCCCGAAACTACGATGAAACGGCAACGATAGTACATGTATAACTTTTTTGACGGGGTGTGACCGATAACAAATATTCCTTTGCGGGAGATGGTTGTATTATGACTCATTCACTGGGGATTTACTTAACCTTACTCGTCATTTTTTTGAAATTTCTGAACTATGATAGACCATATTTTCGCGGCGATACGTCCGCAGCTCATCATTCTCACGATCGTTTACCTGCTCGTACTGTTCGTGATTTTCCTCGACCTATGGGCAGGCATCCGGAAAGCCCGCAAACGCGGGGAGCTGCGTTCATCGCTCGGCTACCGCAAGACCGTCGAGAAGATCGCCAAGTATTTCAACCTGATTTTCGTGGTAACGGCCATCGACGCGGTGCAGATGCTGACCGTATGGCAGATCAACGAGCAGACCGGGAGCCGCCTGCCGCTGATTCCGATTCTGACGGTATTGGGGGCCATGTTCATCGGCTTCATCGAGCTGAAGAGCGTATATGAGAAGTCCGAGGATAAAGAAAAGGCCAAGATTGCGGATGCGGCGGCTGCGCTGGGTTCGGCGTTGAAGAACCGGGAGACGCAGGGCATCGTGGCCGCGGTGCTGGAGTACATGGAGAGGGCAGGTCGGCAGTCCGGCAGCCCCCGCGGCCCGGCCAGAAGCGAGCAAGCCCCCGGCCCCGAATTCATGCCGAACCCGGATATTTACGACGAAGAGTAAAAACCACTCAAACACCATACTACCATGAAAGCAAATTACACCCTTGAGAAAGTGGAAACAGAAGACGGTTTTGCCGCCACTTATCTCCTGATGTGCGACGGCTATCAGGTCGGCTCGGCAATCAATATCCCGGATATTGTAAAAGGAGCGAAAATTATCTCGGCAGCTGGTGGCCGCGAGGCGCTCGTGATCAATGTAAAAGGACGAATAGGAAGACCGCGGCATATAAAATTATAAAGGCGACCAAGATCATGACACCGAAAGAATTTAAGAAAACCTACTGGCCGGACATCGCAGCCTCCTGCGAGGAAACCGGGCTGAACCCGCTCTTCGTGGCCGCGCAGGCCGCGCTCGAAACCGGCTGGGGGAAGTCCGCCATCGGGCACAACCTGTTCGGCATAACCGCCACGAAGAAGTGGCGCGGGGCGGTGAAATACGTGCGGACGTTCGAGTATTTCGACGACGACAAGCAGGGCCACCGATTCCCCAAAGTACACTCCATTACGCGGATGCCGGACGGGCGCTACAAATATGTCGTGGATCGCGCCTTCCGAGATTATACGTCTGTCAGGGAGTGTCTGACCGACCACTCCCGAATTCTGCTGACCGAACGCTATGCCCCCGCGATGCCGTACAAGGACGACGTGTACCAGTTCGCCTACCGGGTTGCAGCCTGCGGCTACTGTACAGCCAAGCCGGCGGATTATGCGGGTCTGATTCTCAAAATCTCCAAAACGCTCGAAAAGGCATGAAACGCTTCCTGCTCATAGCCCTGATTATAGCGGGCGGCCTGTTGTGGGTGCAGAGTGCGCGGCTCCGCTCGGAAAAACGCGAACGCCGTCGGTTGGAGTCGAACCAGACCGCGCTGATGTCAGATGTCGAAATCTACCGGACAAAGGCAGGCAAGGCCGCCGCGTCGAACATGGTGCTGAATCTCCGCGTCTCGGAGCTGGAGCGGCTCCGGGCGGCGGATGCCGAGAGCATCCGCGACCTCGGCATTAAACTCAAGCGGGTGGAATCAACGGCCAAGACGGCGACAGCGACCGTCGTAGAGCTGCGGGCGAAGCTCCGGGACACGGCCGTCGTCCGGGAAACTTCGGCCGGGGCAGTCATTATCGACTCGATGCGGACATTCCGCTGGCGAGATCCGTGGGTGACTGTCGAAGGGTTGATCGAGCGCGACTCGGTCGCGTGCCGCGTGGAGAGCATCGACACCCTTCGGCAGGTCGTGCATCGGGTGCCGCGGCGCTTCCTCTTCATCCGCTGGGGAACCAAAGCGATACGGCAGGAGGTCATGTCGTCGAACCCGCACACGCGAATCGTATACACCGATTATATCGAACTTAAAAAACGGAACCGATGAAGAAATTTCTGAAAACAACATGGGCGGTACTACTCTACTTGTGGCAGCTCCCGCAGAACCTGCTCGGCCTTACGTACTTGGCATTCTGTTTCGACCGCGTGAAAATCACCGAGCAACGCGGGGCCGTGTTCTATGCGACGAAGCATGTCCGGGGCGGCATGACGCTTGGGCGGTACGTCTTTATCGCGCCGGGGAACATCGACCGGGAACCGGTATACGACCATGAGTTCGGCCACGTCCGACAGTCGCGGCGCTGGGGCTGGCTATGGTTGCCCGTATTCGCGATTCCGAGCGGCCTGCATAGCCTTTTCTGCCGCGCGGCGAACTACTACCACTTTTACACGGAGAGGTCGGCAAATCGGCTCGGAGGCGTGCCCAACTATGCCGGGGAATACCACTACCACATGGACGGCTTGATCGTCACCTATTGGGACAAGCTGGTCGAACTCAAGGACAAATATTTCAAATGACAAAATCCCTCGCCATTGGCGGGGGATTTATTGTCTGGTACTCTATTGAGTGAGAAATCACAATGCCTTCATTGCTTGCGACCACGACTCCAAATACTCCTTTTGAACATCAGGCGAAATGGATGACAATATTTTTTTACAGATCGTACAAAGTATATCTTTAATGTCATTGGCTTGCTTGGCAATGCAATCATCTATATCGACATGAATTGTGACAACTTTCCGATTTCCATCTGACGTGGTGTATTTTAGATAGCAAAAACCGTTTTTTGTCACGGTTGATGGACTTATAAATATTTGGGCTATTATTTTCCCTTTTATAATATTCCTATCTGTGGCATGACACACATCATCCCGGATTCTCCTAATCTTATTGATCTCTGGGTAGTCATCGAAATAATTTAGTTCTTTCTTTTTTAAAATTATTTTAAAAATAGTTGTTGCCGCATCTTGTTGTAAGTAAAATGCATTAAGAAGCCCATAAATGTAAAGTGCATCCCCATGAATGTAATCGATTTGGTCTATTTCCTGATATTTATCTATGGCTCTTTGGCTGTCCCTAATAACATCCATCGCAGCACATAATTGCGCCCAATGTTCGCGAGACAGATTCGAATAATAATGCTCGTGAATGGTCGGAATATTTATCATATCCCTTAACAAACTGTTATAGTCAGAAACTGTATTCAATGTTTTATCAGGTACAGTCCCGTCGACATAGTGTGTTGTACCATTTATAGTAACAACAAAGCCATCAAAATCATCCGTATGCATACGCCAAATTATTTATTACTGTTGGTTAGGCAAAGATAACAAAAATACATTCCAGAAATTCACATTATAAAACGCCCTGATAATTCAATAAAAGCGGATTTGCATCCCGAATATCCTGCGGCGTATACACATCGGTCATCAATAACGACGAGTGCCGCGCCTGTTCTTTAACCGAAAGGGTATCATACCCAGCACGGAGCATCGCGGTAATTCCGGTATCCTTCAGACTATAAAATTTGTACTCTTTGGGAAAGTGGAGAGCAGGGCGGATTTTCCTGCTCCAAAAGTCGCGGTAAGTCTTTTCGTTTACCCATTCCGGCCCCGGTCTGAAATCCTTGGAAAAAATATAGTAGGTACTCGGAGCGTCAAAATACCCAAGTTCGGCCATCAACTCAATAATTTTCTGGGGTATAGTAACACATGCCGAACGCTTGTTTTTCGAGATTGTATCGTCAATATAGACCGTCTGTTTACTGACGGATATATCACACAGCCGGAGTTTGGCAATCTCCTTCGGACGGATAAGCATGTAGTGCAGAAAGTAGCAAACCAAAAGGAAGTAGCGGTTATTCTCCTGAAGCCAATCATGCAGGCGTTGCATATCATCCACAGCAATAACCTTGCGTTCTTTCTTGAGCAAAGCCTTGCCAATACTGACCAACCCATCCGTCGGTTTTTCTTTGATATACAGATGTTGCACCAAAAAGGCGCTGAACGACCGAAGGAAAGCCAAATAATTATTGCGTGTGCGTGGAGAATTCTCCCGTTCAATATAGACATAGTCCAGAAAACGAACACAGAAAGCCCGGTCGAATTGATAAACATACCGTATAGACACCCGCTGATTATCATTCCATTCTTCCATTATGCGAGCAAAACAGATATAATCGTGGTGCGTTGATGCCCGGTGTACTCCGTCATTCAAGAGTTTGGTGATGTAATTTCGATAATGTATCAGCGTGTCGGAAAATAGTTTGTAGGAGCGGTCGGCATCAGCCTCTATCCAAGGATTCCAGCCAGCTTCCAGCTTTGCAGACAGCCGGTGACATACCTGCGCGGCATATTGCCGTTTCTGGGAGGCCGTCCCGACGGAATTGATTTTTATCCGCTTTCGACGCATTTCGCCTTTTGCTGGGTCGAAGGCGTAAAAACTGATAAACCAGCAAGCGCCCGTATGCAAACGGGGATAAGTGTACGAGAGAATCTCGTTTAACGCAGAATTTCGCGCAGTTTTTACAGACAACATTTTTTTTACATTTTCGCTGTCAGCGACCCGACGCAAAAATGTAGAATGTTGATTTTCAGAACAATTCAGACAAATATTTTGTCCCGGAATTGTCCCGGCTATTTTAGAAAAAAGGCCGTAACTAACTATATTTCAGTTTGTTATCGGCCTTTAAGTAGCGGGAGGAGGACTCGAACCTCCGACCTTCGGGTTATGAGCCCGACGAGCTGCCAACTGCTCCATCCCGCGATATGTCTTTAGTGATGTACTATCGCTTTTGCGTGTGCAAAGATAAGACAAAAATTCGGATTCTACAAATTTTTTCGCATACAATGCGGCAATTACGATCTATCATGCTATTTATCAGCCGCTAACAATTATTTTTTCGCTTCTCGGCATCCAGCACAACCCGGAAGTTCTCCAACAGCTCCCGGAATCCGAATCTACCGGCCCCAAGCCCGCGCTTGCCGGGCCTCAATCCTCAAACTCCCGGAACATCGTCGTGCTGAGGTACTTTTCGGCACGGTCGGGAAATACGACGACGATATTCCCCGACTCGATACGCGCTGCGGTACGTACGGCGGCCAGCATGGCGGCGCCGCTGCTCATCCCGGCGAAGATACCCTCGGCGGAGATGATCCTGCGGGCCATGTCGATCGCCTCCTCGCTCTCGACCAATTCCTGCACGTCGATCTTCGAAGGGTCGTAAATATCGGGCACGATCGCCTCCTCCATATTCTTGAGACCCTGAATATAGTGCCCCTTGGTCGGCTGGGCGCAAACCACCTTGATCGCGGGATTCATCACTTTCAGAAAGCGCGACAGCCCCATCAGGGTCCCCGACGTTCCGATCGCGCAGACAAGATAGTCGATCTGTCCGCCCGTCTGCTGCCAGATCTCCAGCGCCGTGTTTTCGTAATGCGCCAAGTAATTGGCGGCATTGGCGAACTGGTCGGGCATAAAATATTTGTCGGGATTCTCCGCGACGAGTTTGCGGGCCAGACGGATCGCGCCGTCCGTCCCTTCGGCGGCAGGCGTCAGACGCACCGTGCCGCCGTATGCGCGGATGATCTTGCGGCGTTCGATCGACACGGCCTCGCTCATCACGATCTCCACGGGATAGCCTTTGACGATGCCGACGATAGCCAGTCCGATGCCGGTATTTCCCGACGTAGGTTCGATGATCGTCTTCCCTTTGGTCAGACGGCCTTCGCGCTCGGCGGTTTCAATCATCTTGACCGCAATGCGGTCCTTGATGCTGCCCGTCGGATTGAACCCTTCGAGCTTGGCGAATATCTTCACTTTCGGATTGGGCGACAACGCATTGATCCGAACCATCGGCGTAGAACCGATGGTATCCAAAATCGTTTTCTTTGCTTTCATCTTATACTCACTAACCTAACTCAGTCTTATTTCAGCCCGGCGGCGACGATCTCCGCCAAGTCGCGCACCTCGCCCCTCGTGCCGCGGCCGATGGCCTTCTTGCAGAGCGGGCAGGCCGTCACGATCACCTCGGCGCCCGTGGCTTCCAGCTCTTCGGCCACCGCCTGCGCAAGGCGCACCTGCTGGCTGTCGGAAATGGCCGTATTGGCGACCGAGGAACCGCAGCAGGGTGCGTTTTCGCGCGTCTGCGCGGGTTCGAGCAGTTCGCCCACCGCTTCGATCACGGCGCGCGGCTCGTCGTAAATGCCGCTTCCGCGCCCCAGTTCGCAGGGATCGTGGTAGGTGAAGCGCGTCGGGCCGTGCACGACATCCAACCGTCCGGCCCGGATCAGACGCAGGATATATTCCGAATGGTGCAGCACCTCGATTCCGGCCAGTTCGTAATCCTCGCGGAAAACCTTCAGGCAGATCGGACACGAGGTCACGAGCGTCGTGATGCCGTGTTTGCGGAACAGATCGGTATTGTAGCGCATCATCCTGCGCGCCGAATCGGTCTCGCCGGCCAGCTTCAGCGGCCGGCCGCAGCAGACGCCCCCTTCGCGGTCGGCCCACCACACCTCTTCGCCCGCGGCGCGGAACACCTTGTCCATCGCCGACATCGTACGGGGCGTAAGCAGGGTCATGCACCCCGCGAAATAGCCCACCTTGCCCTCTCCCGAAGAGCGGTCCAACCCTTTGAAATAGTCGTAGCGCTTCTCGTCGGGCACGTTGCGCATCGTATCGCGCGAGTTGAGCCGCAGCGTATTGAGGTCTATGTCCACGGGGCACTTCTCGGCGCAGCGGCCGCACATCAGGCAGTTGTCGGCCGTCGCCAGCCGCAGCATCCGGTAACGGCGGTCGCGCAGGAAATAGACCGACTGCACGTCATTGATTCCCAGCACGCTCTGCAACTGACAGGGATCGATGCAGATACCGCAGCGCGAGCATGCTTCGACCTGAAAATGATCGAACGCCCCCTCCTTTTCGGTCGAGCGGAGTTCGTAATGCCGCAGGAAGATCAGGGGAATCTCGGTAAAGATATGCATATACCGCGAGAACGGCAACGCCACGAAGAAAATACCGAGGCATGCGGAATAGGCCCACCATGCCGCGCTTTCGAGATTCATCAGCGCGAGCGTGCTGACGTGCTCCGCCATCCACGCGCCGACCGCCCCCGTCAGGAATCCTCCGCCGCCGTAAAGGGCGCAGGTCGTGCTCTCGGCGATCAGGCGCACCGGGAAGACGAACCACAACGCCGAGAGGGCCACGCGGTCGCCCAGCAAGTGCTTGGTCGTACGCCGCATGCCCATCGCCCGCGAGTAAACGCGCTTGCCCCAAGCCAGCGCCACGCCCGAAAGGACGAAGAGCAGCAGCAGGTCCATCAGGAAGTCGAACACGGGCTTATGTTCCAGCCCCGTGGCGAAATATTTGAAAAAGACGTGTCCCTGCAGCGGCACATAACGGAATCCGAGGTAGGCGATGGTCTCGATCCACCCCACGGCAATCAGCAGAAACCAGCCGAAAGCCAGACTCATGTGCATGTAGCCCAGCAGCGGATTGACCTTGAAGATGCGGCGGTGCAGCAGCGATTCGCTGATCACCTCCCACACGGCCGCCAGCGTACGGCGCGTCGGCAGTCCGAACAGAATCCGTTTCTTGTCGGCGCGGGGCAGCAGGTAGAGCCACGAACCCCACTTCCAGAGCAGTACGACGAACATCACGGCCGCGCCGACCATGAACGGTATGCAGAATGGTGCGAAAAAAGTCATCGTCAGAAGTCTCCCAGTTTACGTTTGATAAGCATGACCACGCCGCGCGTGTTGATACCGCGCGGACACACCAGCCGGCATTTGCCGCAGAGCATGCACTTGTTCATCTCCTCGTAAGCCCCCTGATATTCGCCCCGGCGGACGAGCGTGTGGACCTTGCGGAAATTGAACTCCGTGAGGTTTCCGGCCGTGCAGACCGCCGTGCAGGCCCCGCATCCGATGCAGGCCTGCAGCTCCGGCATTTCGTGCAGGATCTCGTCGCTCTTGCGCAGGTTGTTGCGGTCGATGTCGATCGCCCGCGGCTTGGAGATGGTATATCCGAAATTGATCGCCGCCATACGCTATGCCCCCAGATATCGGGCCGCGGCGTCGGCAGCGGCCGTTGCTTCGTTCAACGATTCGCCGATATTCTTCGGCGCCGTGACGGTTCCGGCGTAAAAAATGCCCTCCACGTTGCTCTTCACGTTGCCCAAGAACATGTCGCGCGGCGCCATGAAACCGCTCGGCGCACGGTGCAGACCCGCGCCTTCGGCCAGCACGGCGTTGTCGTCGTTGGCCCGCATGCCGACAATCAGAATCAGCATGTCGACGCTCATGCGCAGCGGACGTCCCGTCAGCGTATCCTCGGCCTTGATCTGCACGCGGCCGTCAATCGTCGGGCTGGCTTCCGAAATACGTCCCCGGATAAAGTGGATGTTGTATTTCTGCTGCGCCTCACGGTACATCTCTTCGTATCCGGGGCCGAACATGCGGATGTCCATGTAGAAATTGAAGACGTCGGCGTCGGGAAACAGCTGTTTCATCTCCATCGCCTGCTTCACGCCCGTAATGCAGCACACCTTGGAACAGTGCTGCTGGCAGACCTTTTCGTCGCGCGAACCTACGCAGTGCAGGAAAGCGATGCGCTTGGGACGCGAGCCGTCGGCCTTGGCCACACGGCCTTCGTTGAGCATCCGCTCGATGTCCACCGTCGTAAAGACGTTGTCGTAGATGCCGTAGCCGTACTCCTCCTTGATCGACGCGTCGAACAGCGTGAATCCCGAACACATCACGACCGAGTCGCACGCGATCGTACGCCCGTCGGTCAGCCGCACGCCCTCGCGGGTAAACCCGGCGGCTTCGGTCTGCGTCAGCACCTCGATACCGCGCTCCGCGACGCGGCGGCGCAGTTCGGTGAGAATCTCCGACGCCGGGGTAAACGACGGGAACAGCACGTGCCAGCCCCGGAGTTTGCCGCCCAGTTCGGCCTCCTTTTCGATGATTACAGGTTCGATGCCCTGTTCTGCCAGACGCAGGGCCGTTTGCATGCCCGCAACGCCGCCGCCTATGACTGCCACTCGTTTCATTACTCTCTGATGTCGTATATTGTGTCCGTCGGGCAGCAGTTCACCACCGCCGACGCAGGTTTACCGATATATTTTCCGTTGCGGCCGAGGTATTTGGCCGCGGGGTCGTACTCGACGCCCATCTTGTCCAGCAGGGGTTCGACGTCGACCTGATGCATCTGCATGCCCAGCACCCAAGGATCGTAACCGAGCACCAGCCCGGCCATCTCCTCGTAGGTCAGGACGGGAATCCCGTGGCCGTTCTGGCCGTAAGTCGTCCCCTCCATCTCGGCGATCGTGTACTGCCACTTGTCGAGGAACATCGCGCACCCCGGACAGTTGGCCACGATGAAATCGGGCTTGTAAGGGGCCATGCTCTCCAGTTTCTTGTGCGAATTGGCGATCGAATAGCCGCGGTTGGCCTGCACCAGATAGTTGCGGAACCCGAAGCCGCAGCAATGCCGCCGTTCGGGATAGTCCACGCACTCGCCGCCCCACGACTCGACCATGCCGGCCAGCACGTAGGGAAATTCCGATCCGCCGATACCCGATTTGGGGAATATTTTGGCATAGTGGCAGCCGATATGCTCCACGACCTTCAGCGGTTCGCCCGTCTGGGCATTGACCAGCCGGTGTTTGGCCCGTGCGGCGATCTGCTCGCGGAAGTGGAAGACGACGTCCGACGTGTGGGCCAGACTCGCAGGCTTTTTGAATTCGCGCCCCGTGGCCTTGTAAAGGTTCTCGCGGGTCTTCGCCTCGGTCTCCGGGAACTCGTGCCATGTGGCCAGAATCTCCGTGTAGACGCCGAACGAAGTGATGCACGACGAAACGAGGTTTTCATACCCGGCTTCGGTCATCAGCGCGAACTGCCGCGCCACGACCGTCATGATCGTTTCGAGCGGCACGATGTCCGAGTGGTAGCCGATGCCCGTGCAGGACGAGTGCAGCGGATCGTCCGTCAGGTCCTTGCCCAGATCGTTGCGCAGCATGTCGATGAACAGCTTCTCGCTGCCGGGAAAGAAATTCTGGCGGATACAGCTGCGGGCGTAATAGTAGTGGTCATCGGCAATCTCCTTCTGGTAATCCTGCCAACTCTTTCGTTTTATCATCTGCTAATAGTGTTCGTTGCTGTTATTGAGGAAGACGTCCATCATGTACTTCTGATCGGCTCCCTCTTCGTAACCCAGTTCGCGGGCCTTGCGGTCGGAGTGCTCCTCGATGGCGTCGAACATCTCCTTGCCGCCGCTGACCTCGAAAATCCGGTGAATCTCGTCGAGCGACTTCTCGTCCAGACGGCGCAGCGCGCCCGCGCCGTGGCGCATGTAGACCGGCGTGAACTGACCGTAAATCTCCTTGTCGTTATCGTAAATCCACTGCCAAACGGTTCCTTGTTCGGGGTGCAGTTCGGGTTTGACGAGCCGCGGGACGATGCAGTAACCCGTGCGGAGGATATTCTCGCCAATGATACGCTTGAGCGCCAGCTGCTGACGGCCCTTTTCGCTCTCGACGAAGAACCCCAGCTTCTGCGAAAGGGTCCGCAGCGCCTGAATCACATAACCCGGCGTGTTGCCGCGCGGACAGCGCGGACGGCACGACATGCACTCGCCGCAGTACCAGATCGTATCGCTCTTCAGAAGCTCCTCGATGGCGTCGTCGTCGCGTGTCTGCACGATGTTCACGATCTGACGGGGATCGTAATTGTAGAACTCGGCAGCCGGACAGACGCCCGTGCAGACGCCGCAGTTCATGCACGACTGAAGGCCCTCCTTCATCCGCACGTCTTCCATCAGCATGTCGAAATATTTTGCCATTTTTCTCTTTTCTTTGTTCGTTCGCCCTTCCGCCGGCACCGAATCGCCGCATGCGGTCCGGACTGCCCGACGGATTTGCACCGCTTCCCGCATCCGGTCCGGCAGTCGCCTGCATCCGCCGCGCAGTGCGAAAAAAAGCGTCCGGCATGTGCATAAAAAAACCTTTGCGTCTGCAAAGGTAGGGATTACGGCCGAGCCGCGCAGTGGTATAAATACCTAATTTCGCCGCCGTTCGTAGGTCTCGAACGCAAAGGGATAGGGATAATTCGCGCCCGAAGCGAACGACTCGGACGACACGAGCCGCCACTCGGCGTCGTTCCATGCGGGAAAATGCGTATCGCCCTCGTAGGCATGGAAAACCCGCGTCAGGTAGAAGCGGCCGGCCAGCGGAAGGGCCTGCGCATAAATCTGCGCGCCGCCGATGACGAAGACCTCCTCTTCGGCCGGGAACAGCGCCACCGCCTCTTCGAGCGAATGGGCCACCCTGCATCCCGGAATCTCCATCTCCTGCCGCGTGACGACCACATTGGTCCGGTTGGGCAGCGGCCGTCCGAGCGACTCGTAGGTCTTGCGCCCCATGACGACGGGATGGCCCGACGTAACGGACTTGAAGTATTTCAGGTCTTCGGAAATATGCCACAACAGGGCGTTCTTATCGCCGATCACGCCGTTTTCGGCGACGGCTACAATGATGCTTACCATATATATTTATAATGCAATCCGCCGCCGCAGTCCGCCTGAGACGTCCGGCCGCCCTGCAAAGATAGCAATAATTCGGTTCGGCGCAATGGCTCCGCCTGCGAACCGAAACCCCGCCCGGCTCCCGCATCCGGCAACTCCGCAACCGCTCCCGTCAATCGCAATCGTTCCCGAAGATTTTATTCGCCGATCGTGCGGAATATCTTCCGGCAAATTCTATTTTTGTTCGTAAACTACAACCTGAGCTATGGAAATTCTGGACTACATAACCATCGCCGTCTTTGCGGCGGGCATCATGTTCGTCGGTTCGCTGTTCTCCTCGACCGGCAAAAACATGAAGAGTTTTTTCGCCGGAGGCGGCAACGTCCCTTGGTGGATCAGCGGACTGTCGCTGTTCATGGGCTTCTTCTCGGCCGGAACGTTCGTGGTATGGGGGGGCGATCGCCTACTCGATGGGCTTCGTCGCCGTCACCATACAGCTCACGATGGCCGCAGCCGGATTCGCCGTCGGCCTGCTTATCGCCCCGCGCTGGAACAAAACGGGCTGTCTCACCGCCGCGGAATACATCACACGCCGCTACGGAGCCTCGACGCAGAAGCTTTACACCTACATTTTCCTTTTCATCTCGATCTTCACCACCGGCTCCTTCCTCTATCCGATCGCCAAAATCATCGAAGTGGCCGCCGGAATTCCGCTCTCGTCCAGCATCCTGATAATCGGCGTGTTCTGCATGATATACGTCTCGCTCGGCGGCCTTCGCGCCGTGGTCGTGACCGACGTGCTGCAATTCATCATCCTCTTCGCCGCGGTCATCATCGTCACTCCGCTCGCATTCGGCGAAGTGGGCGGCGTCCCGGAGTTCCTCGCACGGGTTCCGGAGGGATTCTTCACGCTCTTCGCGGGAGAATACAACTGGGTGTTCATCGTCGCGTTCATGCTCTACAACCTCTTCTTTCTGGGCGGAAACTAGGCTTACGTCCAGCGATATACGAGCGTGCGCACGCCCAGAGACGCGAAAAAGGTCGGCGTGCTGTTCGGCGTGCTGTATACCTTCAGTCCGATCCTGTGGATGCTGCCGCCGATGATCTACCGCGTCTTCGAACCCGGACTTTCGGGGCTTGAAAACGAAAACGC
The DNA here is from genome assembly GCF_000183485.2 of Alistipes sp. HGB5. Classification (NCBI taxonomy): domain Bacteria; kingdom Pseudomonadati; phylum Bacteroidota; class Bacteroidia; order Bacteroidales; family Rikenellaceae; genus Alistipes; species Alistipes sp. HGB5. The sequence goes on from NZ_AENZ01000009.1 coordinate 45,563, forward strand.
CTACCTGCTGATGTGCAAGCAGACGAGGCCCGCCGGCATGCTCGGACTCATGCTCGGCGGCATGATCTTCGCGACCGCAAGTTCGCTGAACGCTACGCTGAACATCTCGGCAGGCGTCTTCACCAACGATATCTTCAAACGCCTCCGCCCCGCCGCCGGAGAGACGACGCTGATGAAAGTCGCCCGCATCTCCACGCTCGGCTTCGGGGTGCTGGCCATCGCCGTGGCGCTGCTCATCCCCAACATGGGCGGCATCGTCAACGTCGTCATCAGCGTGGCGGCACTCACCGGAGTGCCCCTCTACCTGCCGCTGATCTGGAGCCTCTTCTCCAAGAACCTGAACGGCAGGGCGATCTCAGCACGACCGTCACCAGTCTGACCGTCAACGCCGTTCTCAAATTCATCACGCCTGCGGCCGTCGGCTTCCCGCTCAGCCGGGCCGAAGAGATGCTGGTCGGGGTGCTCTTCCCCGCGCTGCTGCTGACCGGCTATGAAATCTATCACAAACTCTCCGGCTCGCGCGTCTGCGTTCCGATGCCTGCGGCAGAGAACGCAGCGGCGCCCGCCGCCGAGGACGCCGGCACGGATAACAACAACAGCATCCGCATCATCGGCGCCGGAGCGGCGATTTCGGGCTGCTTCATCTCCCTGATCGCGCTCCTGTCCGGCGGGGAGACCCTCGTTCTCCTCACGACGGGTATCGTCCTGACGGTATTGGGCGGCCTGATTTTCCTCACGACAAAAAACAAATAACATATGTTTATCGGTGAATTCGAAAAAAGCCGCAAACCGGCAGAAGTACACAGCCGTCACAGTCTGGTGATCGGCGGCGGCGGGCTTACCGGCGTATGCTGCGCCATTGCCGCGGCCCGTGCGGGCGCCGACGTCGCGCTGATTCAGGACCGTCCCGTGCTGGGCGGCAACGCTTCGAGCGAAGTCCGCCTGTGGGCGCTGGGAGCGACCTCGCACATGGGCAACAACAACCGCTGGTCGCGCGAAGGGGGCGTCATCGACGAAATACTGGTCGAGAACACCTTCCGCAACAGGGAAGGCAATCCCGTGCTGTTCGACATGGTGCTCATCGACAAGGTGCTCTCCGAACCGAACATCACGCTTTACCTCAACACGTGCGTATATGACGCCGAAATGTCCGGCCGCACCGTCAGATCGGTCACGGCGTTCAATCCACAGACCGGAACGCACCACACGATCGAAGGCGATCTTTTCGCCGACTGTTCGGGCGACGGCGCGCTCGCCTACATGGCGGGAGCCGAATACCGCATGGGCGCCGAGGACCGCGAAGAATACGGCGAGAAGTTCGCGCCCGACAAGACCCGATACGGCGAACTGCTGGGGCACAGCATCCTGTTCTACATCAAGGACACGGGGCGTCCCGTACGCTTCGAAGCTCCCGAATTCGCCTTGAAGGAGGTCGAGGAGCTGATCCCCCGGCTCCGGAATCCGGAGTATTTCAGCACCTCGCAGCACGGCTGCAAATACTGGTGGCTGGAGTACGGCGGACGGCTGGACACGATCCGGGATACCGAAAAAATCAAATTCGAACTCTGGAAAATCGTCTACGGCGTCTGGAATCACATCAAAAATTCGGGCAAGTACCCGGAAATGGAGAACTACACGCTCGAATGGGTCGGGCTTTTCCCCGGCAAACGCGAAAGCCGGCGGTTCAAGGGCTACTACATGCTGACCCAACAGGACATCATCGAACAGCACGAGCACTACGACGCCGTTTCGTTCGGCGGCTGGTCGATCGACCTGCACCCCGCCGACGGCGTTTACGGCGCAGGGCGCGCCTGCAACCAGTGGCACAGCAAGGGCATCTACCAGATTCCCTACCGCTGTCTGGTGACGCCCGATGCGGACAACCTCTTCATCGGAGGCCGTATCATCAGCGTCAGCCATGTGGCCAACGGCTCCACGCGCGTCATGTGCACCGCCGCACACGGCGGGCAGGCGATCGGCACGGCGGCCGCAATCGCCCTGCGCGACCACCTCAAACCGGCCGACCTTATCGGCCGGGAGCGTATCGGCCAGCTGCAGTCCGCACTGCTCCGCACCGGACACTTCCTGCCGGGCGAACGGTTCGGTCGCGGCATGCTGCCCCCGAAGGCCCGGATCAGCGCATCCAGCGAATTTGCGCTCGAACGGCTGCACCCCGACGGCACCCGCTTCCGGCTGGACTGCTCCGCCGCCGAGCTTATCCCGGTCGGCGGCCCGGTTCCGGCCGTCGGTCTCACCGTGCAAGCGGACAAGGCGACCCGGCTGACGGTCGAACTGCGCAGTTCGTCGCGCAGGGGCAACTACACTCCTGACACGACCGACAAGCGGCTCGTTTTCGACCTCCGGAAGGGAGAAAACAGACTGACCGTCGATTTCGGAATGCGCTACGACGCGCCGCAGTACGTCTTCATCTGCTTCATGGCCAATCCCGACGTAAGCATTCCGATGAGTTCGGAGATCGTTTCCGGCCTGACTTCGGTATTCAACACCGTCAATCCCGCGGTCTCCAACTTCGGCAGGCAGACTCCGCCGGAAGACATCGGAGTCGATGCGTTCGAATTCTGGTGCCCAAAGCGCCGTCCCGAAGGGAAAAACATCGCGCTCGAATTCTCCGCGCCGCTGACCTGCTTCGGAGCCGAAAACCTCCTCAACGGCTACTTCCGGCCCTACATACAGCCCAACGGCTGGATCCCTGCCCCCGACGACCGAACGCCGTCGGTCCGCATCGACTTGGGCGAAGAGCGGACCGTCCGGCAAATCAGGCTGTTCTTCGACACCGATTTCGACCACGCACTGGAGAACGTGCAAATGGAGCATTTCGATTCGGTGATGCCCCAGTGCATCCGCAACTACCGCATTACCGACGGCGACGGGAACCTCCTGTTCCGCACGGAAGGCAACCACCAGAGCTGCAATACGATTGCATTGGACGCCCCGCACACGCTGCGCTCGATACGCTTCTGGCCGGAAGACTCCGAACCCGGAAGGCACAAGGCCCTGATGGGGATCATTGTCGAATAAATTGCATAACTTCGAACCGGAAACCGCAACCATGAAACCGCACTTCAAAATATTCTCCGCATTCGTCCTGCTGCTGTCGGCCGCCTGCACGCCCTCCGACGAACTGGCCGTCAGAAACAAAGGGCTGGAAATCCGCTGGGAGCAGACCGCGGAAGGATGGAAAATCTCACGTATCGCCGACCGCAAAGGCCGCTGCTGGGGAGTGCCCGATGGGGCGTATACGATACTCTTCAGCAGCGAAAAGCCCTCGGCGGAGCCGGAAACGATCACCAACCGCGGCGGCGACACCATGAACTTCGACATCGCGCGGTTCCACTACATCGCCAAGGATTTCAACAGGGCGGTCTCTTCCGTGCCGATGAACCGCGCGGGCGAAGCGCTGCGCTTCTACCCCGAAAAAGGCTGGAAAGAGGGGCGCGCCGTCTGCTTCGAAGCCCGAAACGAACTGGGCCGCCTGCGCACGACATGGAGTCCCGACCCGGATTATCCGGCGGACATACGCATCGAAAGCGTGTTCTACCCGGCGCGCAAGGGCTACTATTCGGTAAGCACGCCCACGCTGGCCGTACTCCCCGAAGAGCGGCTCGGCTGGAGCGTCGTGCCGGGCTTTTTCCAAGGCGACTACATCCAGCCCGTATTCCACCTCGCCTACATGTACGGACAGGGACTGCCCCACCTGCCGGTCATATGCAACGACAATACGGTCACCACGATGATCACGTCCATGACCGAAAAAGCGGGCAATACACTGGCGCTGATCCCCGACAGCGGCTACTCCCGCTCCGAATACAGCGGCGGCAAGCGCACGCACGGCATCTCGTGGCGGTGCGGCCTTTCGCACATGAACCGGCAGGGAGAACTCTCCCCGACGCTCTACTATCCGGTGCTCGGACAGGAGGGGTCCGAAAAGCAGGCGGGAGACTCCGTCCGGTTCGGATTCCGCGTCAGCATGACGGACAAGGGGTGGTACGAAGCGCACAAACACGCCGTTTACGACATTTACGGTCTGGGCAACTCCCTCGCGCTCAAACATACGACCCTTCCGCTCTACAAGCGCATGGAAGCGATCTGGGACTACATTCTCGACGACTCGCTCTCCTTCTGGCGGACCGCCGGCTACAAGGGGCTGACCATCGGAGCGCAGGACTATCTGGGCGGAGTCGTCGAAGCCGACCGCGACGCCATGAAGAATTCCGACATCGGCGCATCGTGGATGCTCGCCTCGATGACCGGCGATCCGCGGCTTACCGAGGAGCGGCTTCCCTACATGCGCAACTTCAAACTGATGCAGCAGGCCCCGGCCGGCGATCCCAACCACGGCGCGGCCATGGGACAGTATTACCTGTGGAAAAAGCAAAAATTCGTCGAAGAGTGGGGCGACCATATCGAACCGATCGGCATCACGTACTATACGCTCATGGACTTGGGCAACATCCTGCTCTTCGAACGGAACGACTCGCTGCTGCGCAGCAGTTTCCGGGCCGGAGCCGAACGGCTGCTGTCGTTGCAGCAGGCCGACGGCGGTTTTGCCGTGGCCTACGGCAAACACGACGGGGAACCGCTGTTCACCGACCTGAAAGACCTCCGGCCCACGTTTTACGGCTTCGTCGTCGCCTATAAGCTGCTCGGCGAACACAAATACCTCGACGCCGCGGTGCGGGGCGCCGACTGGTTCGTCCGCAATGCCGTGGACAAAGGAGCCTTCACCGGGGTCTGCGGCGACGCGCGCTTCATCAACGACTTCGCCACGGGACAGGCCGTGCAGGCCCTGCTCGACATGCACGGCCTGACCGGAGAGGCCCGATACCGCGACGCCGCGCTCCGCACGGCCCGGATGTACGCCACGTCGATCTACACGCATCCGACGCCGGGCGACCGAGAAATCGAGTACAAAGGGCGGAAGATGCAGGAGTGGCAGATCAGTCAGGTCGGTCTCTGCTTCGAGCACGGCGGCTGCGCCGGGTCGGCGGTCAAGAGCGGCCCGATCCTGCTCACCAGCCACTGCGGCATGTTCGTAAGGCTGTACGAAGAGACCGCAGACCGGCTCTTCCTCGACCTCGCACGGGCCGCGGCTACGGCGCGCGAAGCGCACCTCGCACCGGACACGCACATGGCGACCTATTACTGGAGCCAGTTCGACCGGGGTCCCGGTCCCTTCCCGCATCATGCGTGGTGGCAGCTGGGGTGGATCGCCGATTACGTCTTCGCCGAAGCCGAAATGCGGAGCGGTCGCCGAATCTCGTTCCCCCGCGGTTTCATGACCCCGAAAGTCGGTCCGCAGCGCATCTTCGGCTTCGAACCGGGAACCGTATACGGCGAGCAGGCGAATCCAATCATGGTCAAAGGGCTGTTCGACGCCGACAACACCGACATCGAAATTCTGTCGGCCCTGACGACGGACCGGAACAGGCTCTGCCTGATCCTGATGAACAGCACGCCCCGGAAGCTGCATGCGACGCTGACGGTGCATCCCGCGGCCATTCCCGGCAGGCGCATCGACACCGCTTCGGCCGCCGATCCCGCAACCGGACGCAAAATCACGCCCGGCGACGACGGAGCGTTCGGCATCACCCTGCCGGGCTACGGAATACAAACCCTGAAACTCGACCTCGAACCATGACAAGAGCCGGCCGCATACTGCTGATCATACTGGCCGCGGCGGGAGCGTGCCGCCCGGCGCAGGCGCAGGAATTCAGGGTGAAACCCGACCATACGGTCGTGTTCGGCGGGCAGCACCTCCTGCCCGACTACCTGCCGGAATTCACCGTCCTCTTTTCGGCTGCGGACCCGCAGCTGAGAATGCGTCCGGCGGGCATCCCCGACGTTCAGTACAACGTGGCTACATGGCTCAGCGACCGCCCGGAACTGAACCGTACGGACCGCAGGGCCGATCAGTCGGGCGACGGCTTCGACGATGAAATTCTCGAAGGTTCCGTCGAATCGCGGACAGCCGACCTCTTCAACGCAGGGCGCATCATCGTCGTCCGCCCCGTCTCCCACCGTGCGGAAGAAACGGACAAGGTCACTTTCGGCTACCCCGAAAACGACCTTTTCAGCATCGCGGCGGAGCTGACGGCCGACACCGCGACGGGCCGGCCCCTGCTCACCTACCGCCTCACGGCGAAGACCGGGGGCTGGTATTCGGTCGGATTCACCGGTTTTGCGGGGAGAGACCCGAAACGAACCGACGAAATCTGGCAGCCGCTGATCTGGCAGGAGAAACGGTTCCCCGACAAAAGTTACCTCACGCTCGCGTTCCGGTGTCCCGTCCCTTCGGCGTTCGTCACCTACCGCAACGCGACATACGGCATTCTGGCCCACCCCGCCGAATTCCCGTTCGATCCGCTGCCGACGGCCGCCAACAGCCGTTTCGGCGTCGCCGTGCGCGACCGGCAGGGATTGGCCTCGCCGATGCTGTTCGCCCCGGTTCCGGGCGGCATCGGTTCCGAAACGGCTCCGGGCGGGGAACTCGTCTTTTCCGCCCTGCTCTGCGGAGAGCGGGGCGACACCACGGATGCGCTCCAAAATGTCGCAGAGAGTCTGTTCGGCTTCACAGGCAACCGGAACAATGCGCTCGGTTCGCTCAACGGGACGATCGAAAACATGATCTCCTACATACTCGGCCCCTACAGCCGTTTTCTGGACAAGGAAAAGGGCTGCACCTATGCGACGGACGTTCCGGGCGCGGTGAAAAACGTTTCGAGTCTCAATCCGCTGGAAATCGCCGTCCTGAACGACAACCGGACGATGCTTCTCGAAAGGGCGCTTCCGGTATACGAATACGTGCTTTCGCGCGAGAAGCTGCTCTTCTGCGCCGATTCGACGCAGGACATCCAGTACCCTTCGCGGCGCATGAACGGCCCCTGCTGCCCGGTCTCGGAACTGACGGCGCTCAACAGCATCCTCAAGGACAATGCGCCTTACCTGCTCTCCTTCGCCGGAAAAGAGTACCACTCCACGCGCGTCCGCAATCTGGACGTCGTCGAGCAGGGCGGCACATGGAGAAACGCCATGCACCTTTACCGGGCCACCGGAGAGCCCGGATACCTGAAAAAAGCCGTCGCGGGGGCCGACCTTTACATCCGTCGGCGCATCGACACGCCGGCTGCCGCGGGGCGAAACTCTACACGCAGTACGTCTGGTACTCCCCCGCCGTCCCGGACCGGGATATTTTGGTCAATCCCGACGGGAAAGCCCCGCACTACCAATACCTCAAGTCGAAAGGACATGCGCAGATGGACGCTCCCGCCGAACGGGTCCCGGCATGGCGGCTTTCGGAAATCGGACTCACCCCGGAATCTTCCGGCACGAGCACCGGACACCGGGGTATCTTCATGGCCAACTACGCTGCGTGGATGCTGCGGCTGGCGCATTACACGGGCGACGGGTTTCTGGCACGCACGGCGGACCACGCCGTCATAGGCCGCTACCGCAATTTTCCGGGCTACCACATCAACACGGCCCGCACGACCGTATACGAAAAGGCGGACTATCCGCTCCGGGGCCACATGGAACTGGGCGCCAACTCCTTCCACTACAACCACATCATGCCGCACATATCGCTGCTTTACGATTTTCTCGTCACGCAGGCCCTCTTCCGGAGCGGCGGGAAGGTGGATTTTCCGGGTGAATTCATCGAAGGATACGCCTACCTGCAAAGCAAGTTCTACGGTCACCTCCCCGGCACAATCTACGGCCGCGAAGCCCGGTTGTGGATGCCGACGGGGCTGGCGACGCCGGCCGACCGGCAGCTCAACTACATTTCGGCCGTCGACGACGACGCGCTGTATATCGTTTTCATGAACCAGTCTGCTGAAACCGTCGAAACGGACGTCGCGCTGGACTACGCCCTGAGCGGACATTCCGACGGAGGGCACTACAGGACGCAGGTCATAGGCGGCAGCGGCGCATCGGGCCAGCTCGCCGACGGACGTTTCACGGTCCGCGTCGCCGGAAACGGAATCGCCGCGGTCAGGATCGAAACCCCGACCCCGGTCCGGCCGCAGCTCGCCGCACTCTTCACCGCAGAGACGCGCTGGCAAACCCCTTACGCCGCAACGCAGGACGACGCCGTACGCTGCATGCGGGTCGGTTTCGGCCGGGCCGCAAACAACGTATTCGTCTATCTCACCCAAGACGACACGCAGTTGCGGAAAGTCTGGTTCACCGTAGACGGACGAACGACCGAAGACACCGACTATCCGTTCGAACATACGGCACCCATCGACGGGGAGCGGACGGAAATAACGGTAAAAGCCCTCACCCGGCAGGGCCGAATCATCGAATGGGAAACTCTGGAACTTAAAAAATAACGCAACGTGAGAACAACAGCATTTTTCGCCTTCATGGCCCTTCTGTCCGCAGGCTGCGGCGGCACCGCACAAAAAAGCCCTTCGGGCAACATCCGGGCAGAGGTATTCGCCGGCAAGGAGGGGTTGTACTACACCGTAACCCACGACGGCCGCACGGTCATCGACACCTCGGCCTTGGGCATAACCATCGACGGCACAGAGCTGTTCCGCGATGCGGCCCTGCGCCCGGCAGGCACACGGAAAATCGACGAGACCTACTCCGTCACGGGACGCAAAGCCGTATCGGAGGGGCGGTGCAACGAATACCTCTTCGACGTGACGCACCGTCCTTCGGGCTATAAATACCGGCTCCAGACGCGTCTCTACGACGACGGCTTCGCCTACCGGTTCGTCCTGCCGGGAGACGGCACGCGGACCGTCAACGGGGAAGCGGCCCAATGGCGGCCGCCCCACCAGAGCAGGGTCTGGTTCGCCGAGCGGAATTCCGGGTGGAAACTGCTCACCTATGCCGGAGAGTGGATATCCACGACGGCCGACAGCCTGCACATCGTCTCCCGGCAGGGACCGGTGCAGACCATGCCGCTGCTCTACCGAACCCCCGACGAATACGTGATGATCGCCGAAGCCGCGCTGTACGACTACAGCGGCATGCGTTTGCGCGCGGAACCCGGAGCCAGCCTGCGGGCCGACTTCACCGAACAGGAGGGATTCGAGCTGTCAGGCGACATCGTCACCCCGTGGCGCGTCACGATCATCGCCCGCGACCTCGACGCACTGGTAAATACCGACATCATCACCAGTCTCAACCCGGCTCCCGACCCGGAACTGTTCGCCGACACGTCGTGGATCGTCCCCGGACGCTCGCTGTGGAGCTGGTGGAGCGGCATCGACGGCGGCTTCATGACCCTCGAAGGCGAAAAGCGGGTGATCGACACCGCAGCATCGCTGGGCATCGAGTACAGCACCGTCGACGACGGGTGGGAAGAGCGTCCCGACAAATGGAAATTCCTGCACGAGCTGGCCGGATACGCCCAATCCCGCGGCGTGGGGCTGTTCGTATGGCGCCATTGGGAGAAACTCAACGATCCGGCGGACGACTACCGCCAGATGCGCGGCTTTCTGGACTCGGTCGCGGCGATAGGCATAAAGGGCGTCAAGGTGGACTTCATGAACGGCGAAGGCATACGCCAGATCGACTTCAACACCCACCTGCTCAAAAACGCGGCGCGGCGCAGGCTGATGGTCAATCTCCACGGCTGCCAGAAGCCGACGGGCGAAATCCGCACCTACCCCAACGAAATCACCCGCGAGGGCGTGCGGGGCATCGAACTCAACCGCATCACGGCCAACTACGAAAAGCGGATGCGGGACGAAGGCCGCACCCCCGATCCGGACCGCTACGTCCCCGGCGACGAAAACCAGAACATTCCGGCCAGCCACAATGCGGCCCTGCCCTTCACGCGCGGCGTACTGGGCGCCGCGGACTACACTCCGGTCGCGTTCACCATGCCCGGCGGCACGACGGCCGCCCACCAGCTGGCGTTCGCGCTGCTGCTCGACTCACCGCTGCTGACGATCGCCGAAAATCCGTTCGTCCTCTCCGGCGACGAGCGTTACCGCCCGGCGCTCGACATCATCCGCCGCCTGCCGACGGTATGGGACGAAACGGTCGTACTGCCGCAAAGCGAAATCGGGCGGCTGGCCGTCATCGCCCGCCGCAAGGGCGGCACGTGGTACATAGCCGGTGTGAACACCGCTCCCGCCGCGGTGACGATTCCCGCCGGATTGATCCCCGCGACGGCCCGAAAGGCGCAGATCGTCCGCGACGCGGCGGACGGTTCGCTGCAGACGGCCGAAGTCGCACTGCCGGCGCCGGAACCCCTCGTCATGCAGTTGCCGGAGAACGGGGGATTTATCGTCGTGCTCGAATAATCTTCCGGGAAGCGGGAATCTTTTATTTTTTGTAAACTGTAAAAAAAATACTATTTTGCGTGAAAAAGCTGGAAATGATAAAACATGCCACGATAAAGGATCTCGCCCAAGCTCTGGGCATATCCAAATCCACTGTTTCACGCGCTTTGGCCGATCACTCCGACGTCAAGCCGGAGACCAAACGGCTGGTGCTCGAAATGGCCGAAAAGATGAACTACCGGCCTAATCCGTACGCCCAGAACCTGATACGCAGACGCTCGAAGGTCATCGGCGTCGTCGTACCCGAATTCGTCAATTCGTTTTTCCCGCGCATCATCATCCAGATACAGAAGGTCTTCGAGAAGGAGGGATTCAACGTCCTGATCGAAGAGTGCGTTTTTCGAGAACATGCTCGACGATGCGACCAACGTACACGGCTCCTACGTCCGCGTGACCGGCATCACGGCGCCCGATCAGGTCATCGCCCGCATCAACCACCCCCAGCAGGCCGGGTATGAGTTTGCCGGAAAGGGCGACGAAATCGACGTCGTGGACGCGGAGACCCTGCTTGCGAAACACACCCTGCGGGTGAAAAAATCGGAACGCATCAACGCCCATTACATCCGGCTGACGTTCACCGCTCCCGTCGAAGGCCGACTCACGGTCGGCGACGGGCTGGAAAACATGTCGTGGTACCCGGAACTGATCTTCCGGAACAACGTCGTGCGCAACAACCGGGCGAGAAGCATTCTGGTCAGCACGCCCCGGAAAGTCGTCGTCGAGGGCAACACCTTCTCGTCCATGATGTCCGCCATTCTGTTCGAGGGGGACATGGACCACTGGTACGAATCGGGAGCCGTGCGCGACGTGACGATCCGCAACAACAGGTTTCTCGACGGCACATACGGCGGCGCCGATTTCCCGACGATCTTCATCAACCCGCACCAGAAAAAAGAGGTTCCGGGCCATCCCTACGAACGCAACATCACCATCGAAGGCAATCTGTTCCGGACCTTCAACGAGCAGCTGCTCCGGGCGAAATCCGTCGGAGGACTGATTTTCAGAGACAACACCATCGAATTATCGGAGAAGTACAAGCCTTACAACGACCTCCCGACGATCGACATCCGCAGCTCGCAGCAGGTCGTCATCGAAAACAACCGCTACAAGAAGCCGGGGAAAATCAGCATCGTCCGGAAATAACGGTCAGCGAAACAGTCAGCGAAAACAGGCGTCCCCTTTGCAGGGACGCCTGTTGTTTTCGGTTCCGGCGGATCAGCACGCAAGTGATTCGCCGCCCCTGCCGGGAGCGAAAAGCCTCAGAACGACATCGGCGCCTTGATCGCCGGCCACGGATCGTAGCCTTCGAGCGTGAAATCCCCGTAGCGGAAGTCGAAGAGCGACTTTACGGCAGGATTGAGCCGCATTACGGGCAGCGGACGGGGTTCGCGCGCAAGCTGTTCGTCCACCTGCTCCAGATGGTTCAGATAGAGGTGCGTGTCGCCGAGCGTATGGACGAATTCGCCGGGCTGCAGGCCGCAGACCTGCGCCGTCATCAACGTCAGCAGGGCATAGGAGGCGATATTGAACGGCACGCCCAGAAACGTATCGGCACTGCGCTGGTAAAGCTGGCACGAGAGTTTTCCTTCGGCCACGTAGAACTGGAACAACACATGGCACGGCGGCAGGGCCATATCCTCCACCTCGGCGACGTTCCATGCGGAGACGAGAATGCGCCGCGATTCGGGATTGCTCCTGATAAGCCCGACCGCCTGCGCGATCTGATCGACGACGGTACCGTCGGGCTTGGGCCAGCTGCGCCACTGATAGCCGTAAACGTGGTTCAGGTCGCCGAACTTATATCCTTCGACCGGCGATTCGACACCCTCCTGCGCCGCCCGCAGAAACGTGTCGCGATCGACAGGCAGCACGCCGTGGCGCACGCAAAGCTCGTTGTAATAGCGGAATGCGTCGTTATCCCAGATATGCACCCCGTTGTCCACGAGGTATTTTATATTGGTATCGCCGGCCAAGAACCAGAGCAGTTCGTGGATCACGCCCTTCAGAAATACTTTTTTGGTCGTCAGCAGGGGAAAGCCCTCCGCCAGATCGAAGCGCATCTGATGTCCGAAGACGCCTTTGGTACCGGTGCCGGTACGGTCGCCGCGCACGACGCCTTCGGTCTTGATCCTGCGCAGCAGATCGAGGTATTGTTTCATCGTTCTTCTTTAATAGACATTTTTTTCCGCTCAAATAGACATTTCTTCCGCGCGGAGCAGCGGGCCGCCCCGCGCCCCCGCACTAACGGAACGCTTCGAGCCTCCTCAACGTCATTTCGCCCGACGCGTCCAAAACGGCATAAGAGGGATACTGTTCCCAGCAGCCGAGGTTTATCACATGCAGATTCCCCTCGCGGAAGTCGCGCGGGAAGTGCATATGCCCGAAAACGAAATGATCGACATCGTGCATGGCGGCATATTCGCGGGCGTATTGGATCAGCGGCTCGGTAAGCGAGACGTCGAGGGTGTCGGCGGCGTGCGACTTGCGCGACTTGCCGCTCCACCAATGGCCGAAACGCATCGCCCAGTCGGGATGCAGCAGCCACGAAAAGAGCCAGCGCAGCGTCCGCGAACGAAATACGGTGTTGAGCAGTTTGAGCACCGGCTGTCCGTCGATCTTCATGTTGTCGCCGTGGGCGATAAAGAGATGTTTGCCGTTCAGGCAGAGCCGCTGCGGCGAAGTGTAGACTTCGACGCCGCATTCGCGGGCGAGGTAGTCGCCGACCCACATATCATGGTTTCCGGTAAAAAAGACGACCCGCACGCCCCGGTCGGTCAGCTCGGCCAGCTTGCCCAGCGTCCGCACGAAGCCCTTCGGCACGACCTCGCGGTATTCGAACCAGAAGTCGAAAAGGTCGCCGACCAGAAATATCGACTCCGCATCCTTCGCCGCATCGTCGAGCCAAGCCACGAAACGGCGTTCGGTTTCCCCGGCGAACGCCTCGCCGCCTGCGCCCAGATGGATGTCGGATGCGAAATAATGGTTCATAAATCGTTCTAAACAATTGACCGAATCCCCGTTGCCGGGGACTCGCACGGCAAAACGCCGCATTTTCCGAGGTTTGTCCGAGCGCAGCCGGAAAGCATCCGGGATTCGGACACGCCCCTATTTCGTCAGTTCGTCGAGCTTCCGCTCAAGACTCTTGCCGTAAATATCCTTGGCCACGATCGTGCCCTCCCGGTCGATCAGGAAATTGGCCGGAAGTTTCTGCACGTTGTAGAGCCGGGGCGCCGTCGAAGCCTGACCGCGCAGATCGCTCACCGAGATCCAAGGCAGCTGCTGCTCCTGCACGGCGGTGATCCAAAGGGGTTTCGACGAATCGACGGCCACCTGATAAACCTCGAACGGCGTCGGAGCGTCGGCGTATTTCTTGTAGACCTCCTTCAGCTCGGCATTGAGCGTATTGCTGTTGCCCAGTTCGGCCGACCAGAAGTCCAGCAGCACGACCTTGCCCGTCAGCGACGAGAGCCGCACCTTCTTGCCGTAAATGTCCGAGAGTTCCAGATCGGGATACCCCGCTTCGGAGATGCGCGACGTCAGGCTGATGCGGGCGTCCATGCGCGTAATCTCGGCCAGCAGCGACTGCAGGTAAGGCGAATCGGGATAGGATTGTTCGAGCGCTTCGGCCACCGTGCGGTAATAGACCACGTCGCTGTCACCGTTGAACAGATAGGTGTCGCCCGGCAACCGCTGGTACAGGGCGTAAACCGCCGCCAGCGAAGACTTGTTTTCGATGATGAAGCGCAGCTGTTCGCGGCGGATGCGGTAGTATTCGTCGGTATACTCCTTCACCAGCGCCTTGCGCTCCTCTTCGGAGAGGTTCGTCCGGGCGAACTGGCCGGCGATGTTGTCGAGCCGCTGGGCGCCGCCGACGAAAGCCTGATAGAACTGCCGCAGCAGCTCGGTCTCCTTCGACCCTTCGACCGTATAGTTGCGGATGAAACTGCCCACGGAATTCACGGACAAGCGGTCGCCGCCTGCCAGAAAGAGCGGAATACGTTCGCCGTTGTAAATTATATTGTAAAGCGAAGGCGTCCGGGTCACGCCCTTCAGCTCGAAACGGTAATTACCCTCCTTGTCGAGCACGGCCGAGTCGATGACCGACTGCGACAGGGGAGACACCTGCTCCAAGTAAACATTTTTGGCGTCGTTGCCGACGATGCGGCCTGAAATCTTCACCTTCGACGACTGGCAGGCACACAACATGACGGCCGCGGTCAGGGAGACGAAAAGCGTTTGTTTGTTCATTAATCTCACGTTTCTGCAGTAAAATGCTCACAAATATAGCAAATTTCCGAAAATACGCACCTCTTATTTCGACGAATTGCGGTGCGGACCGTTGTTTTTCGAAAAATTGCGGTTGTGCTGCTGATTGCGGTTTTTCTGCTGACGCTGCTGATTGCGCTGCTGGGGACCTTTCTGGGGACGTGCCGTAAAGTGCTGTTTATAGTCGCTTCGGAGATTGTTTAAAGCAACTTCATCTATTTCAATAGCACCCCCGGACATGCGTTTGATGTCTTTAACGATCACTTCGTTGTTGGGATGCTCCTGATTGTATTCGTAGCTCTTCGAGCGCATGTACCGGGCCAGATTGTCCACCGTGCGCGACACCTCCCTGCGGTCCTTGTCGCCGGCCAGACTCCCGATCATCCGCTCGACGTATTTGCCGTAGTGCTTGAAGGCGATGCGTCCCTGCGAATAGGCCATGCGGCGCGGCGCGATAGTCAGTTCCTGACGGGTCGGCTGCGGATAGGGCGAATCCACATCGAGCTGGAAATCAGACATGATAAAGAGGTGATCCCACAGCTTATGGGTGAAATCGGCGGTATCGCGCAGCAGCGGGTTGAGATTGCCCATCACGGCGATCACGGCACGGGCCTGACGGTTGCGCTCGCGGCGGTCCTCGATCAGCTGCAGCGAGTCGATCATCTCCTGAATATGCCGTCCGTATTCGGGCAGGTACAACTTGCGTCGTGTGTAATTGTAATTCTTTTTCATATTGTAATTGTGGTCCTCGGCACTGTTGCAAAACGGCCGCCGGAGCGTCCGGCGGGGTTGTCGCGATGGACCGATTCAAGACGTTTTATCCGACTCTCCACCCTGTTCGGCAAGGCCCCTCAAGATTGGTTTTGCACCGCAGAAAGTCATAACTTTGGGACAAAAGTAGGTAAAATTTCAGTAAAAACAAGCTATGGCAAAGGTTTTAATTCTGGACCAATCAAAAAGTATGCGAAACACGCTCCGCGAGCGTCTCGAATTCGAAGGCTTCTCGACCGAAGCCGCCGAAGATGAGGAGGCTGCATCGACGATGTGCGAGAAAATACCGTTCGACGTCATCCTTTCGGACCGGGGCTGCAAGATTCCCGACGCCGGAATCCCGTTCATCGTTCTTTCGGCGGAAGCGTCGATCGACTCGGCGGTCGAAGCCGTACGCAACGGTGCGCAGGATTACCTCACCAAGCCCATCGACATGAACCGCCTGCTGCAGTCCATACACCGCACCATCGACAACCCGGCGCCCGCACCCGCCTGCGCACCCGCGGCAGCTCCCGCACGCCGCTCGCGCCGTTCGCGCAATATGCATACGGAACAAATCATCGGCACCTCGCCGCAGATGGAACACGTACGCCAGCTGATCGACAAGGTGGCGCCGTGCGAGGCGCGCGTACTGATCACGGGCGAAAACGGCACCGGCAAAGAGCTTGTCGCCCGCTGGCTGCACGCCAAAAGCTCGCGCGCCGCGGCGCCGTTCGTCGAGGTGAACTGCGCGGCCATCCCCTCGGAGCTGATCGAAAGCGAACTCTTCGGACACGAGAAGGGTGCCTTCACCTCGGCGATCAAACAGCGCAAAGGCAAATTCGAGCAGGCCGACGGCGGCACGCTCTTCATGGACGAGATCGGCGACATGTCGCTGGCGGCGCAGGCCAAGGTGCTGCGCGCGCTGCAGGAGAACAAGATCTGCCGCGTGGGCAGCGACAAGGACATCGACGTGGACGTGCGGGTGATCGCCGCCACGAACAAGAACCTGCGCGACGAGATCACGAAGGGCAACTTCCGCGAAGACCTCTACCACCGTATCGGCGTGATCGTGGTGCGCGTTCCGGCGCTGCGCGACCACGCGCAGGACGTCCCGCTGCTGGCCGACCATTTCATCCGCACGATCTGCGCCGAATACGGCATCCCGCCCAAACGCATCGAGAGCAACGCCCTGCGCGAACTGCAGGCGATGCGGTGGAGCGGCAACATCCGCGAACTGCGCAACGTCATAGAGCGGCTCATCATCCTCAGCGAAGAGCGCATCACGCTCGACGACGTGAAGACCTACTGCTGAAAAAGCGACAACCGGCCCTTACGGACCGGTTGTCGCTTTTTCGAACCGAACTGCCCGATTACAGCAGATCGAGGATTTCCGCAGGTTTATCGACGATATGAGCGGCTCCGGATTCGACAAGCTCTTCCCGATCCCGAAATCCCCACGTGACGCCCACCGAGCGTACGCCCGCAGCCGCGGCGGTCTGCATGTCCACGCCCGAATCGCCGACGTAGAGCACCCGCTCCTTCGCCGCGCCCGTCAGCGAGAGAATCTCCTCCACCACGGCCGGATCCGGCTTCAGAGGCACCCCTTCGCGCTGGCCGAAGACCGCGGCGAAAGGAACGTCGGGGAAAAACAGCCGGACGAGTTTCTCGGTGCCCGCCTGAAATTTGTTCGACGCCACGGCGATACGCACGCCGCGCCGCACGAGTCCGGCGACCAGCTCCGGAATCCTGTCGTAAGGCTTGGTGTAGGCGTCGATATGCTCGGTATAGTATTTCACGAAATCGGCGCGCACGGCCGCTACGGTATAGGGCGTGCGAAGCTCTTCGGGCAGCGCGCGCTCCACGAGCCGCATGATGCCGTTGCCGACGAAATGGCAGTACTCCTCGTAGGAGTGCTGCGGAAGGCCGCGCAGGGCCAGAACGGCGTTGCAGGCGACGGCCAGATCGCCGATCGTATCGAGCAGCGTGCCGTCGAGGTCGAAGATGACCAGATCGGTATTTACAGTCGTTTCCATAATCATTGTCTGCGGCCGGCAGAAGATGCGGCCTTTTTGATTTTCCAGCCGAGAGCCGCCACGCACAGCGACATCAGCGGACTGACGATATTGAAGATACAGTAAGGCATGTAGACGAACGTCGAGACGCCCAGCACCGTGGCCTGCGTCATGCCGCACGAGTTCCACGGCACGAGCACCGAACAGACCGTCGCCGAATCCTCGACCGAGCGGCTCAGCAGACGGGATTCCAGCCCCCGTTCGGCATAGAGTTCCCGGAACAGACGGCCCGAAAGGATGATCGAGATATACTGGTCGGCGGTGCAGAGGTTGAAGAAGATTCCGGCCCCGACCGTCGAAGCCACGGCCGAGAAGCTATGACGGACGAATTTCAGGAAAACGGCCGTCAGCGAACCCAGCATGCCGCTGCCGGTCATCACGCCGCCGAAGCACATGGCGCAGATAATGAGCCATACGGTATTGAGCATGCCGGCCATGCCGCGCGTGGCCACCAGCTCGTCGAGCTGCGGGCTTCCGGTCTCCAGCGCCGTAGGCCCGAAACAGCTCATCAGCACGCCTTTGAATCCCGACATGAAGTTCAGCCCTTCGACTCCGGCCACCCTCACCACCAGTTCGGGCTGCGCCAGCAGCATGGCGACGCAGGCGAAGACCGCGGCGCAGAAAAGCGTCACGATGGCCGGAAGTTTCCGCACGATCAGCACGCCCGTCGCCACGGGCACCAGCAGCAGCCACGGCGTAATGCGGAAAGCGCCGCGCAGCGAATCGGCGTAAAGTTCGGCATGCGCGCCGCCGGTATGGCTCAGCGTCAGCCCCGCGACGACGAAGACCGCCAGCGCGACGACGAACGACGGAACGGTCGTGTAAAGCATATAGCGGATATGCGTGAAGATCGGCACGCCGACGGTGGACGAAGCGAGCACCGTCGTATCGGAGAGCAGCGAAATCTTGTCGCCGAAATAGGCCCCCGAAATGATCGCGCCCGCGATCCACCCTTCGGGAAAGCCCATCGCCTGCCCGATGCCCATCAGCGCCACGCCGATCGTGGCGATCGTCGTCCACGAGCTGCCGGTCATCAGCGACACGCCGGCGCAGATGACGCACGAGGCGACGAGAAAAAACGAGGGATGCAAGATTTTCAGCCCGTAATAGATCATCGTCGGCACCACGCCGCTCACCATCCACGATCCGGCGATGGCGCCGATCAGCAGCAGAATGATGATGGCCGACGCCGAGGCGCGTATGTTGTCGATGATCGCATCTTCAAGCACCGACCACTTGCAGCGGTAGATGCCGATCGAGAGCATCACGCAGACCGACGTGGCCGAGAGCAGCGCGATCTGGCTTCCGCCGTTTATCGCATCGCCCCCGAAACAGCGGATGACCACATATAAAAGGAGTGTCAGCACTGCGAGCGGCAGCGCCGACACCCATGCCGAGGGCAATTTGTTCTTGTGAGATTCCATAATTCGCTACTCCGTTCCTAATCGGGGACAAAAGTAGCAAAAAGCCGCGATACGGCCAAACGCCTATTCGACCGGTTTGATCTCCGCCTCCCATCCCGTCAGCGTCGAAACGTAGGGGATCAGCAGCATCGCCATCTTGCGCTGGCCGGCGTAATTGGGATGGGCCGACGATCCGAGCTCGCTTCCGTCGTTGCAGTAGCCGGGCAGGATGGCCGCGAAATGGAGGTTCGGCACGACGGCGGACTGACACAGGTCGCGGATATAGGTGAAGGCCGGTTCGCTGACGCGCGGCGCCACGCAGAGGATCGGCATTTCGTCGCCGTAGGCGCCGCGCAGAGTCTGCAGGATGCGGGTGTAGGCGGCCGCAAACTCATCGCGCGAAGGATGCGGCAGGGTCGAGAAGTCGTTCGATCCCAGATTGATGACGACCAGATCGGGACGGTACGGCGACGCCGCGAAGTCCCACGCCGGTTCCGCCGCCTCGTCGAACGTATTGGCGATGCGGTCGGCCATCGTATTCTGCGAAGTGGTGTTCTTATCGCCGTAATTGCGCGCCGCGCCGCGTCCCGAATGGGCGATCAGCGTATAGTCGGCGCCGAAATAACGGGCGATGATGCAGGCGTACGCCTTGTTGCAGTTCTCGGTCTGGGGTTTGAACGGCTCGTCCTTCGAAAGCCCCTCGGTCCCGTAACCGCAGGTCAGCGAGTTGCCGATAAATTCGATATGCCGTCCGGGCGCGGGCGACGCAGGCAGCAGACGTCCTCCCCTGTCGAGCAGGAAGGCATGGATCGTCGTACGCCCCTGCTCGCCCTCGGTGCGCTTCTGCATCCGCACGGTATGTTCGCCGCGGCCCAGCTTCTCGGCCAGCACCACGACCGAATCCGTCCCGAACGTCGTAACGACGCCGGCGTCGCGGCCGTCAACGGTCAGGTTGTAGTAGTTCTTTTTCGTATCCGAAACGCGCATGGCCAGCGAACCGCCCGTAAAACGGCACTCGAAGCTGGTTCCGCTCCAGTCGAAACTCACGTCGCCGCCGTTTGTCTGCGTACGTCCGACATAGCGCACCTCGGACGACGCGGCGGGCGCTTCCGTCCGCTTCTGGGCGGAAACGGCACCGGCGCACAACAGCGCCAGCACCGCAAAAATCAGCCGTCTGCTCATTGCTTCGCCTCCGCTTCATAGGCGCTGACGGCCCGCTGCAGCGGTCCCCACCAGTCGCGGTTGATGATATGCACGATGTCGAACACCATCAGTCCGTCCGATTCGCGGAGATTCATCTCCACGGCCCGCTTGAACTGGGTCGTATCGCGTTTGTAGTCCTCGACGTACATCCCGCCGAAGAAGGGTCTGCCGCCCAGCAGACGGCGCGAATAGCGGCACCCGCCCTCGACGCTGAGGTGGTCGCCCTTCGACATTTCGCTGTCGGTCTCGTTCTTATGCAGGCCGTTGCTGCGACGGTACTCGTCGACGGTCACGTTCCAGTAATAATTGCCGTTGGTGAAGATGTCCAGCAGTTCGGCATATCCGTAATTCTTATAGCCGGGCGTGGCCCATGCGAAATCCTGCGAAGGATCGTACGTATTGCTGGCCCAATTGACGCCCACTTCGAAATAGGACGGGTACCACGCACCCGTATAAGCGCCGAACTTCAGGCCGGGCTTCACGGCTTTCAGCTCCTCTTTGGTGCGTTTGAAGAAGTCGTAGATCACCGACGCGCGCCACTCGATCCACTGCTTGAAATAAGGGCCGTCGATGCGTTTCCAGCCGCCGTCGCCGTCCTCCTCCCACGTATAGATATCCTCCGGGAAACGATCCAGCTTTTTCCCGATATAAGCCTCGAATTTCCCGCGTGAGAAATCCGAGAAGTCGGACTGGATATTGTCGTAGCGGCCGCGGTCGAGCAGCAGACCGTCGAAATCGTACTTCTGCGCCACTTCCTTGAAAATGGCGATTTCGTGATCCTGAACGGCCGGGAGCGCGGGATTGGCGAACAGCACCTTCTTCTCCGGAATCTCCAGCTGGGGGACCAATCCCCTGCCGGGAATATAGTTCACGGCCTGCCATTCGGGATGCCCGTCGTAGATCAGTCCGCGGCGGAATACGCCGTTGCCTTCGGCAAAAGTGTTGAACGAACCGTAAATCTCCAGTCCGGCATCGTGCGCAGCTTCGACGAAAGTACCCACGAAATCGAAATCGGGGCGGGCAAACCCTTTCCACTCCCGGACTTGGGGCGCATGTTCGCTGGGATATACCACTTCGCTCGAAGTGCCCTTGACGTCGAGCACCAGCGCCGTCATGCCGGCCTCCCGGCACTTGTTCACATAATAACGGATCGAATCGGGGTAACTGAAGCGCACCCAGTTGGCCGAACAGTCGAGCCACATCAGTTTGGGTTTCACCCCCTCGGCGGCACTCCGGCAGCCGGTCGCACCTGCCGCGGCAAAGGCCAGCAGGCATACAGTCAGCAGTTTTTTCATGAAAAATTAAAAGCTATTTTCGTTTGTAGTTTCCGTAAATATCGACTTCGTCCGCATGGAAAGGATCGGCCACCGCGTCGATCAGCAGCGCGCATTCGAGCCGCGTGAGCGGACGCGCCGGATCGTAACCGGACAGCAGTCCGGCGGCGGCACGCTCCGTCCGCGCCGCAACATCCCCGGCCGGCTTGCCGAGCGCTTCGGCCAGCATCGCCGTCAGGAGCGCCCCGTCGACCGGCGTTTCCAGAACGGAGGGCCGGACCGACGGATAGACTTCGCGCAGCCCTTCGCGCAGTTCGGATTCCGCGATCGTCCGATCGGCGTCGAACCAAGTCTGGTTCTCCCAGCCGACGTTGGCTCCGCGCCCCTTGAGGATTCCGGTCACGCCGATCCGCTGCATCGCCCCGAAGCGCGGATCGTCGGCCGGCAGGTCGAGGTACGGCAGCAGGTAGCCGCCCGCATCGAGCACCGCCTCCTGCACCCTGCGCACCGCGACTTCGGACGGATCGACGCCCGCCGCCGCGGCCAACGCCGCCAAGGCTCCCGTTGCCTGCCCGATCTGCAACACGACGGGTTGCAGGCGCGTGGAGCCGTTGACGAGGTTGGTTACCGAGACCGATTTTTCGGCTACGAGCAACCCCGGAAATCCTGCGGGGATCACGATGCCCAGCGGAAAACCGTACGAGGGGATGGGATGGAAATAGAGGTCGGGCAGGTCGTCCCAGCCCGAATAGCGGGTATGGTGCTGATCGACCGGATAATCGCCCACGCCGACCGCCGTACGATAAAGCGTTCCTGCGTAGGGGTCGGTAATGTCGTTGAGCGTAAACCGCACGACCCCGTGAATGCGCCGCGATTCGCGGTGATAGGGAATGAACGGCAGCCGGTCCTCCGTAGGAAACTCGTCGTCGGCCAATCCCAACGTATTGAATCCCAACTCATGCTGGAGGAAATAGACGAATGACAGCGTATGATTCTTGGCCCTGCGGACGGCGTCGGCCCGCTCTTCGGGCGTCATGTCGATCATGTCCACGTAGTAATCGTTGCCCTCGATCGGCCAGTTGATCATGTATTTGCCGTCGGGCAGTTTTCCGTAGGTAATCATCATCTCACGGGACCACATGCGATGCGGTTCCTTCGGAGCGATGCAGAGGTCGTTCACGCAGCAGCAGGCGAAAAGCGACGGATCGTACCCGTCGGGCCGCGGAATCGTGACGTCGCGGCCGTAATCCTTCAGTACGGCGACGTAGGTCAGGTCCTGCACGATGCCGTTGGCTTCGGCCGGGGCGATATCCTCGTGCGTGACGGCCGACGAATCCATGCCGACGTCATAGGGGACGCCCGCCATCCGGGCGACGTCGCCCAGCTCCGTCGCATCGACGAGCACGCCGGCTTCGACCTGCCGGAGCCGGCCGTCACGCCGGACACCCAGCCGCCATACATCCTTCCCGCGTTCGGCCGTCTCGGCCGCCGAACGGTACCACACGGTGAGGTTCGGTTCGCGGGCGACGAGCCGTTTGAAAATACTGTCGCCCACCGAAGGTTCGAACATCACGTTGCTGACCCACCCCGTTATCAGGGCCGAATCGCAGCCGTAATGCCGGGCCAGCTCCGTCCGGAACTCGTCCCAGATGCCGCCGCGCAGGCGGTAATTGCCGTCGGTGGCGCTCACGCCCGCCGAGGTGAGCATGCCGCCGAGCCAGTCGAACTCCTCGACGATCAAGGTTCGCGCCCCCATGCGGGCCGCCTGCAGTCCGGCCGCCGTTCCGCTCGCTCCCCCGCCGACGATCACCACGTCGTAACGCTCGGCGGAACCGCACGCAAACAGCCCCAAGCATGCCAGCAGCTGCAAATATTTCAGTCCGGTAAATCTCATATTCGGTCGTTTATTTCAAATCGGCTGCGGCCCGACTGATCCGCCCGAAGCGGTCCGTAGCCGACACCTCGACGCGCTTCGCCCCTTCGGGCAGCGCGACGCGGTAATAGTGGTCCGAAATCGAAGGGTAAATCCATTTGTGGTCCATCTGACTGGTATCGGAGTACATCTGTTTCGCGGCGGGATCGTAAGCCTGAAACCGCTCGGCGGGACCGCACGGCACGCCGTCGATCGTAAACTGAACCTCCCACGCCGGGTCGCTGGCCCAGACGTTGGCCACGGCATACCCTTCGAACTGGGGATATTCGCGACCGCTGTAAATTTTCATCTGGTAGTCGGCCGGATAACCCGTCGATTTGTAATACCAGTCGATCCGGTCGCCGTTCACCTCATAGACGCCGTACCCGGCGGGCGTGCCGTCGGTGCAGAGCGGCCCCTGCCACCATGCGCCGCTCAGGGCGGGTGTCACATGCTCGTAGAGGCCGGGCGCGATCGGCTGGTTGAAGGTCGTATGGGTATGGCCCGAAATGATATGCGCCCGGTAGGGTTTCAGAATTTCGTAAAGCCCCCTGTGGTTGGTCATCGTCGATCCGGCGCGGTCGTAGCGGAACTGCTTGCGGTCCTGCTCCTCGCAGGTCGAAGGGATATGCAGGCAGACGACCACCGTCGAACCGGGCTGCACGCGGGCAAGGTCCTTTTCGAGCCAGCGCATCTGCCGCTCTTCGAGATAGCCGATGTAAAAATAGTCGCGCCCGATGAAGAAGTTGTCGTCGAGCACCACATAATGGATGCGTCCGACGTCGAACGAATAGTAGACCGGACCGTACATCTGCTCGAACTTCGAGAAGGAGGTTTCGTAAGAGCGTCCGTAGACCTTCATGTCATGGTTGCCCATCGCGTTGCGGAACGTGATTCCCGTACGCTCCATCACTTCGTTGTACCGGCCGTAAAGCGAATGGTCGTGCGACACGATGTCGCCGCAGCAGATGCCGTGGAAAGGCATGCCGCCGTAACTGCGGACCGTGGCGGCGATGTCGTCGGCCGCCGCCGCGAGTTTCGCAAACTCCTTCGGCGCCCATATCTGCGGATCGGCGATGGCGATGAACCCGTAACGCGAATCGTCGCCCGCACGGCGGAGCAGCGTAAAATCGCAGGATTTGCCGTCGGCCGGCAGCGGGTGAAAATAGCGCACCACGCCCTTTTCCACCGGAGCGTCGTAGCCCGCAGGTACGCAAACGAAGACGAAGCGGTTGTCGGCGCCGGCCTGCAGTCTGTAATTTCCTCTTTTGTCGGTGCACGCGAACTCTTCGCCGTCGGAGACCCAGACGCCTTCCACGCCCCGGCCGCCGCAAAGGACGCGCCCCTTGACCGTGACGCTGCCCGCGGCCCATGCGCAGGCGCACCACAACGACAACAGAATTGTCAGTAAATATCTTTTCATCGTTCCGTATTTTAGTTCTATTTGCATTGTTCGAGAATCTGCCAGCACTGGAACAGCCCGCGCGGCACATGGAAACATCCCTTCCACTTCCCGCCCTTGAGCGGCAGCAGCACCTCGCCGCGGCGGTTCAGGTAACCGAACCATTCGGGATGCTCCGTGTCCTTGAAATGCGCCCACGTATATTCGTGCAGTTTCCCGAACCACTCCAGACACTCCTTCGATCCGGTCAGCTGATAGCCCTTGATCATCGCGATCGTCGATTCGATATGCACCCACCAGAGCTTCTGGTCCCATTCCAGCTCCACGCGGGGCGCGCCCTTGCGGTCCAGAAAATAAAAAATGCCGCCGTACTCCTTGTCCCAGCCGTATTCGGCGGTATTGAGCGCGATTTTCACCGCTTTGTCAATCAGCGCACGGTCGTCGAGACGCACGCCGAGGTTCATGATGAACCACATCGCTTCGAGCGAATGTCCGGGATTCATCTGACGGCCCTCGAACGTATCGGAAAGCCGTCCGTCCTCCGTGACGTTCTCGACGATCAGCCCCAGCTCTTCCCGGTAAAACACCTCCATCACTTCGTGCAGGCACTCCCCGATGGTGTCGGCCAACAGTTGTTTGTCGATCATCGGCTCGATCTCCAGCGCCATGTTGCAGAGGATCATCGGCAGGGCGAAGCTCTTGAGCGAACGCGTTCCGGGATAAGCCTTGCACCACTCGCCCTTGGGATTGGCGCGTTTCTCCAGAATCCGGTCGAAAGTCCGCTTTGCGATCAGGGCGTACTCGTCGCTGCCCGTCGCAACGGCGACCTGCGCAAAAGCCATCGCCGCGAACGTATAGGAGAAAATATTATAGGGCTGCACCAGCGGGCGGCCTTCGCGCGTCAGCGCAAAATACCAGTTGTAGTTGCCGTCGTGGCCGTATTTGCGCAGGAACTCAGCCCCCTGCACGGCGCATTCGAGCCATTCGGGGCGACGCTCCACCTTGTTATAGAGCATGGCGAACATCCACACTTCGCGCCCCTGCAGCCAGATGAATTTGTCGGTATCGTAGACGCTTCCGTCACGATCGAGACACGTAAAATAGCCGCCGAATTCCCTATCTTGCGATTTTTCGAGCCAGAAAGGCAGTACGCCATCCAGCAATTCGGTTTTGTACTGTTCCGCTAATCTTTTGAAGTCCATAATCTTATCTGATTTATATTGTTATCTTGTCCAGTATCGTTCGATCTCTTCGAGCGTGCGGCCCGACGTCTCCGGCACCGCCTTCCATATCAGCAGCATATAGGGCACGCACATCGCGGCAAAGAGGAAAAAGGTCCCCGCCGGCGTCAGGTTCGCGAGCATCCACGGCGTAAGCTGCCCGACCAGATAGGTCCCCACCCAAAGTGCGAAACCCGCGATCGACATCGCCGCGCCGCGCACACGAATCGGATACATCTCCGACAAAAGCACCCATACCACGGCGCAAACGGAGATGGCGCAGCAGAAAATATAGCACAGGAACGCCGCCAGCAGTACGCCGTCCGGCATCCCCGACCGCTCACCGGTCAGGAAACAGGTCCCGATAAGCAGCAGCGACAGCACCATACCCGACACACCCCAGTAAACCAGCTTCTTGCGCCCTACGCGGTCGATGATCGCCAGCGCCAGCACCGTCGTAAGCATATTGACCGCTCCGACCAGTATCTGGGCGAACAGCGAGTCGCTGCCCGACCATCCGGCCCGCTCGAAAATCGACGGCCCGTAGTAAAGCACGGCATTGACGCCCATGAACTGTCCGAGAATGGCGATCGCCGCACCGACGAGCACCGCCGTCCGGATGCCTTTCGACAGCAGGAGCCGCCACTGCGGGGCCTGCCCGCCGCCGACGGCCGTTTCGATGGCCGCAAGTTCGGCGGCGGCTTCCGCCCGGTCGCCGTTGATGCGGCCGAGCACACGCAGGGCGCGGTCCGTATGTCCGCGCAGCGCCAGCCAGCGCGGACTTTCGGGAATAAAGAAGATGATGACGAAGAAAACCAGCGCCGGAAGGGTTTCGGCTCCCAGCATGCCCCGCCACACTTCATCGACGAAGATCCGCTGCATCCACGCCGTTTCGAAACCGGCGGTCTGTCCCATGCGGAGCAGCAGGTAATTGACCGTATAGGCCGCCAGAAATCCCATCGTGACGGCCAGCTGGTAAAACGACACCAGCATGCCCCTACGGCGCGCCGCCGACACCTCGGAGATGTAAAGCGGCGAGACGACCGAAACGACGCCGATGCCCAGCCCGCCCACGATCCGGTAGACGACCAGTTGCGTGAAATCGGCGCAAAGGGCGCACCCCGCGGCCGACACCGTGAACAGCACGGCCGAGACGAGCATCGTCCGCCTGCGGCCCAGCCGGTCGCTCAGCACGCCCGCACAGAGTACGCCGGCGATCGAGCCGGCCAGCGCACACCCCACATACCACCCCTGCTGCAGGCTGTCCAGCCCGAAGCGGGCCGTCACCAGCTCGACGGTGCCGGAAATCACGGCAGTGTCGTACCCGAACAGGAGTCCGCCCACGGCCGCCGTGACCGCAAGAAAAAGCATGTAGGATATGTTGCCGCGCCGTTTCATGGAGTATATTTACCGTTTCCGGTAAGGGTTGTCGATTTTAAAATAATCGCAGTAGCGATCGTAAAGATGTCCCGCCTGCGGATAGGCCGAATTGGGACTCATGAAGTGCGAGAATTCGAACGTGATGACGTTCCGCATCCCGGCCCGCCGTGCGGCGTCCAGCTTCAGCAGCAGCTTCTCCCACTTGATCGGCAGGAAGCGGATCGGCATGTCGCGGTCGAACGACTCGATGTTGGTCCAGCACTCCATGCCGTACTTGTCGGCCAGCGCCTTGTTCACCACCAGATAGTCGTACAGCTCGTGGTAATCGACCTGCCCGTCCTGAAACGCGAGGATGTCCACCGCTCCGGCGACATTGCCCAGTATCTCGTTCCACTCGCGGCGGTGCTCTTCGACCGAAAGGGCCTTGTCGCCCGCCATCACCTGATCGGTCTTGACGCCGTGGATGTAGGGTGAGATCATCGTTTTCAGACCGCCCGAAACCGCCTTGGCATGGCGGCCCACTTCCGCATAGATGCGCGACATGTTCTTGGTCCGGCGGCTGATCTCCTGCGAGAGATACCACCCCTGAAACGACTCGTGGTGGCCGTATCTGGCCCACACCTCGTCGATCAGTTTCAGGTTCAGGTCTATCTCGCGCTGGAAGAGGCCCTCCTGCCAGTATTTGCCCGAATCGTACATGCCGAAATAGAACGCCATATCGTATTTGTCGGCCAGCGTAAGGAACATCTCCACCAGATCGACCGGGGGATAGTACACCTCTTCGCTTTCGAGCAGGCACTCGAACGGCGCGGCGATCCACCGTCCCAGCCCGGCGCGGATCAGCACCACGGTGTTGATCCCCATGTTTTTCATCGCCCGGAAATCGGCGTCCCACTCCCTGACGCCCCAGTTCTGGTGGGGAATGTCCCAGCTCACCTCGTCGAGGAACGTCGCACGAACGGGAATCGCTTGGAGAATGCCTTCTGTTCTGAAATCGTCGTCCGACAGGCCGCAGGCCGCGTCGCCGCCCGCCGCACCCTTCGGGGAGCAGGCCGCCAGCACGACTGCGATCAGCACGGCCAACGCCGCCGCCAAACCGCCCGGTTTAGGGTAATGTCCGTTCATCGGTCTCTATTCCAAGGTTTTCAGATACTCCATATAACGGTCGTACAGGTGCCCCGCCTGCAGGTAGGCCGACTGCGGACTCATGAAGTGCGAGAACTCGAACGTAATGGCGTTCTGGTAACCGGCCTGAGCCGCCAGCCCCATCTTGAGCCGCAGTTTCTCCCATTTGATCGGCAGGAACTTGATCGGCATGTCGCGGTCGAAGGTCTCGGAATTGGTCCAGCACTCCAGCCCGTAACGGTCGGCCAGTTTCTTGTTGACTTTCAGAAAATCGACCAGCTCGTCGTACTCCACATGGCCGTCCTGAAAGGCGACGATATCCACGGCGCCCTTGATTCCGGCGAAGATGGCATCCCACTCGCGTTCATGGCTTTCGAGCGTCACGACGTTCTGCTTCGAAGTCGAAGCATTGTATTGGCTGACGTTCTTGCTGCCGTCGATATAAGGGGAAATCATGGTCGGCAGACCGCCGGAAACCTCCTTGCAATAGCGTCCCAGACTCGCATACAGATCGACGATCTTGCCGGTATTGCGGCTGCATTCCTGCGAAATATACCAGCCCGCAAAGGATTTGTAATGTCCGTAACGGCTCCACACCTCGTCGATCACGCGTTTGTTCAGCGCAACCTCCTGTTCGTATTCGCCGCGGTCCCAGTACTTGCCCGAATCGTAGAGTCCGAACCAGAAGTTCATGCCCCACTTGTCGCTCAGGCGCAGGAACATATCGACCAGATCGACGGGCGGTTCGTAACACCCCTCCTCGGCCGTGAGCACCCGCGAGGGAAAAGTCTGCCAGCGGCGGTAGCCGCAGCGGATCAGGATCACGGTGTCGATGCCGGCTTCGCGCATGTAGCCGAAGTCACGGTCCCATTCGGCTTCGCCCCAGTTCTGATGGGGAATATCATGACTGATTTCGTCGAGAAAAGTTCCTTTTATTCGCATAATTCATTTATTTAAATTTCAAATCAGGTTCTCCAAAAAAGCCTGCGGTTCGTAAAAAAGACCGTAACGGCCATGACCGCGGCCGTGACCAGCACGCCCCGCACCACGCCCATCCACGGGCATAGCTCGGCAAAGGTCTGTAAATAAGGCGCCAGATGCAGCAGCGTCAGCAGGGGCATGATGAGGAATCCGGCCGCCGTATAGGCCACCATCGGATTCTGCCCGCATTTGACCAGCGCCGAGAAACGCACATTCAGCCGCCGCATCGCGATTCCGGCGGCGATCAGGACAAACGAAGCCAGCCCGGAGGTGACGAAAAAATAGCTGAACGTCGCGTAATCCTTCTTGATGCCCCCTTCGAACGCCTCCAGCGCCAGTCCCAGCATCAGCCAGAAAAATCCCCAGCCGAAAAGCGAACCATGCAGTCTTCCGGTCGCCGAGCCGTCCCCGCGCAGCAGACGCCGGAGCAGGAGACAGATCAGGACGCCCGCCGCGAGATTCACGACCAGCTGCCGCGCGAAAAGCCCCCACATATTCAGGCATATCAGCGTCACGAGCAGAACGAGTATCCAGACCTCCCGCCGCCGGGACGCCCCCGGCGCATCTTCGCCGCTCTGCGTCATCCATTCGTAGATACGGTCTCCCGCAATCGTGCCGGGAATGATGATACAAAGGTATTTCAGGTAGTCGAAGCGGAAAAGCCACGGCGCAGGCGACCAGTTCCACAACGCCTCGTTCCACGAACCTTCGACGCCGCTGCCCAGACGCAGTGCCGCCAGCAGCGCCAGCACACCCAACCGCGCCAGCAGGTTGTTCCGCGTGTAGAGCCACACCAGACTGCCGAACAGCGCCATATTCGCAAGGACCAGAATGATGACGTCG
The DNA here is from genome assembly GCF_000183485.2 of Alistipes sp. HGB5. Lineage (NCBI taxonomy): Bacteria > Pseudomonadati > Bacteroidota > Bacteroidia > Bacteroidales > Rikenellaceae > Alistipes > Alistipes sp. HGB5. Next base: position 75,719 of record NZ_AENZ01000009.1, read on the forward strand.
CTCCGCTCCGCCGAGACGGGCAGTCCCCAGATCCACCGGGCGGCCGCCAGCAGGGCGGCGATGCCGGCGACGCCGGCCAGACAGACCATGCGGTTCTGCCGGTCCGAAAGCCGGCCGAAGCGCATGAAAAGCGCACAGAAACAGCCCCAGCCCGCCAGTTGCAGCAGCGAGGAGCCCCATCCCGGCAGCGTTCCCGTCACTCCGGAACGCAGGTTGGCGAGCGCGATGGCGAAAAGCGCCAGCAACGCCCACCTGCGCGCCACGACCGTCAGGATCAGCGCCACCGATTCGCCCCGCTGTTCCAGCCGCCGGCGCAGGGCCAGCGGGAAAGCGGCCCCCATCGAGAAGAGGAAAAACGGGAAGACCAGATCGACCCACGTAATTCCCGGCACCGACGGGTCGAAGCGGAACGACGGCGGCGGCACCTGCGCATGAAACAGCCACGCAGGAAGTTCGGCGTGCCACAGGATCTGCCCCGACAGCACCATTCCCACGATAGCCAGTCCCCGCAGCAAATCGACCGTATAAGCTCGTTTTTCCATCTGCACGTTACGTTATTTCAGGTATTTCTGTTTCTTGAGGTAATCGGTCCAGATCACATATCCCGCGGGATGGAGGTGGATTCCGTCCTTCGTCAGGTCGATGCGCAGCTCGCCGTCGGCATCGGAAAGCAGCGGCGCAAGATCGACGAACGTACACCACGGCTTGGCGTCGCACAACCGCACCAGCCGCGCATTGAGCGCCCGCACCTGCGGATTGTGCCCCTTGAGTCCGGGATATGCCAGCCGCCGGGTATTGACCGGCAGCACGCTCTGGATATAGAGCCGGCAGCCGGGAACGGCTTCGTGCACCATGTCCGCCATGCGGGTAATGTTCATCACGATCGTATCGACAGGCTGCCCGCCCGTCAGGTCGTTGATGCCCGCCATCAGGAAGATTTTGCGGGGCTTGCTTTTCAGGATGTCGGGCAAACGGTCGATCATGCCGAAAGTGTTGTCGCCGCCGATGCCGCGGTTCTCGACGTCGCCGCGTTTGAGCAGCAGGCTCCACCACCCCTGTTCGGTAATGCTGTTGCCGAGGAAGACGATCGCCCCCTGTTGCAGTCCCTCTTCGTCGTGGGCCGCACGGCGGGTATCGTAGTAGGCGTTATGGAATTTCTGCGCCGAAGCGCCGGACGCCGCGAAAAGGGCGGCCAGAAACAATATGACGATGCGTTTCATAATCAGTCTTTTTTAATTACGCCGTCGATACCGGTCTTGACATACGACCACTGATCGGCTTTTTTCAGGTGAATCATATCGAACAGGAAATAACCGTCGCAGGCGTTGATGCAGGCGGCGACCGAAGCGGTGATGGCCCGGTTCTCCTCCTCCTGCGGCACCTTGTCGTCGGCATCCCAGTTTCCCACGTCGGGACCGCCGGCCACCATCGGGCAGGCTCCCATCGTACGCTCTTTGGCCAGCAGGCAGAATCCCTGCATGGTCCATTCGGTCGTGCCGTAAACGCGCGTCGGGGAGGCGTAGGCGCCGATGAGCATCTGGTCCATCAGGTCGGCATAGCCGTAGTTCATGTATTTCTTGGTAGCCCACGAGAATTTGGACGAGGTGTCGTAATTGGGACTGGCCCAGTTGACACCCACGTCGTAATAGCTGGCATACCAGCCTCCGACGTATACGCCGAACTTGACCGACGGATTGACCGACTTGACGGCGGCGCGCGCCTTCTCCATAAAGTCGTGGATCACCTTCGCCCGGAATTCGAGCCACTGCTTCATATGCACGGGCACCGGCGAGGGTATGCCCGAAGTATGGCCGGCAGGCAGAATGTCGGCGGGGAAACCGGCAACCGACTGGCCGATATACTTCTCGAACTCCTTGCGCGTATAATTCGAGAAATCGCTGGTAAATCCGTCGAAGCGCCCCCTGTCGAGGAAGATTCCCGCCAGTCCGTCATAGGCCGCGAGGTCCCTGAGCATCGAACAGAGATACTCCTGCACTTCGGGCAATACCGGATTGAAGAACTTGGCGGACTGCGAGGTTGACATGATGTTCGTGATGCCGCCCGCCAGATTCAGATCGGTCGTCCACGCCCGCTTGGCCTCATCCCGGAAAACGACTCCGGCGCCGCCCAGCAAGGTCTGGTTGCCGCCCGTAAAGGTATTGATCGCGGCGTGAATGCGCAGGTCGAGCGACTTTCCGGCGTCGATAAACGCCTGCAGGTAGTCCCACGTGGCCGTGCGTTCGACCTTGGAATATCCGCCCGGCAGCCATGCGCCGAGCCATTCCACCTGATCGACCACCGACGTACGGAAAAGCACGTCGCCGGTAGTAGGCCGCACATCGACCACGATATCGGTGAATCCGGCCTCCTTGGCCTTGGTCAGATCGCGCAGTATATTCTCCTTGCTGTTGGCGAAATCGGGGAAGTTGGCCGCGGCATCGACCCAGATGAAGCAGGGTTTCTCCACTCCCGGCTCCGGATCGGGATCGGGGTCGGGATCGGGCCACTCCCATTCAGGCTCTTTCGAATCCGAGCCGCACGAAACAGCCCCGTATCCCAGCGTCAGCACCACCAGAGCCGCCGCAAACCATTTGACATTCTTTTTCATCTTCAAAATTATGTTTGTTTTAGGACCTGCATCCCCGGTCAGAGGGATGCAGGCAAAAGGGGTGTTACTTGTCGATACAGTCGAACTCCCAAGCGACCAGCGCATTGGTATTGGCGTCCGTATAGTAGAGATTCATCTTGTATCCGTCGGCCGATGCCGTCATCAGCACGTCGCCGGCCGCATTGACCACCGCCCCGGCAGGCTTGTATTCGTTCGATACGAAAACCTTCGACGGCGACGTGTCGCACGCACCCGTCATCTGATCGGGCGTCGTCACATCGAACATGTAGGCCTTGAACTCTCCGTAGGTGAAATGCGCGCCCTCATAAATCGCCGCATATTTGGCGTTATTGAACGTACATACATCCACACAGTTGTAGTTGGAGTTGGCACCCCATGTCGCAGTGGCGATCTTGTGGGTTACAGCGCCCGTCGCATCGACACGATACAGCGCATTGGCACTGTAGTAGGCAAGGAAGTAAGGATCGTCGGGATTGGCCGAATAAGCCTCCACGTCGGCGTGGCCGTTGCCGTTCCAGCCGGCGGTCGCCCCCGTAACCGAGATCATCTGCGGCTTGGCCGGCACGCCTCCGGTAATCACCCAGCGGAGGAACTTGCAAACAGCACCGTTCCACGTATAGATCACGGCCGTAACGATCGCATCGCCCTTCACGTTGCCCTGCACCGAAATGTGCTTGCCCATCGAAGCGCCCGTAGCGTTCGTATAGGAGAGCAGCTCGGCAGGCATTTCATCCGTCGATGCCGCCGCATAAACCTTGAATTCGGCATTGGGATTAGCCAAGTTCGCATAGAGGATGTTGCCCGCGTCGTCCGAGGTCATACCGCCGTCGGCCGCTACGCCCTTCATGTCGTGTGTACCCAAGAAATCACCTGTCGCGCGGTTGAACAGGAACTTGTCCGCACCGGTCGAAAGCACGAGCTTGTTGCCCGACGCCGCCAGCGAATAGATCTTACCGCCGGCATTGACGATTCCGAGTTTGTCGAGCGATACGTTCTGCCAAACCTCCGTCTCGCTGCCCGCACGCCAACCGTATTTGATCTTGGGCGGAATCTCCTTGCTCACGGAATAAACCCGCTTGGTCACGCCGTCATGCGCCGTAACCGTAAATTTCACGCCCTCGCCCTCGTAATTGGCCGCAACGGCGGGATCGGGCGAGATCGTGGCGTGGGGAGAAAGAATCACCTGCGCCGTCACCGACGAAAGGTCATCGACCGTAATGAGTGAAATCGTGTTACGGTCGTTATCGATCACACCCTGAATAGCAGGTTCGTCGGTGGCGAAAGAGATGATCTCGCATTTATCCGATTTCTTGATATTGCCCGTCACGCAGAAATTGCGCTTCGAACCGTCGACACGCGTCAGCGTAAACCAGTTTTCCTTCGTCAGATCCAATACCCCAAGCATCGGCGTGATGAAACAGTTGTCATCCAGATTAGCCGTGACGCGCATCTGGGTAATCGAAGTGGTATTCGACGAATTTTCGGGATAATAGTAAGGAACATCGATCACGATACGCTCCTGTCCCTCGGTCACCGCCGCGGTGAATTTTGCCAGCGGGTCGTTTTTATACTCCCCGGTAGCGAACTGCGCCGAGATGGTGTTCAGCCCCTGATCCACGACCGACGGGGTCAGCTCATCCGGCTCATGGCAGCCGCCTAAGCCGAGCAGAGCCGCCAATGCAAATAATTTAATGCTATTTTTCATGGTTTCGGTTTCTTTTAGAGATTATAACCACTCAGGGAACTGCTTGACGGCCGAATTGTTGCTCAGCTCGGTTTCAGGCAGCGGAATACGGTAAAGCTTCTCTTCGAAAAGGCGGTCCTTACGGTCGCAGTCGACGTAGGTATAAATAAACTCGGCACCCTGCTTTTCGATCTTGAGACCGTGTACGCGGCTGTTCTGACCGGAATAAGCCGTATGCGCGAGTTTCCAGCGGCGCATGTCCCAATAACGATGTCCTTCGCAGTAAAGTTCGATCTTCCGCTCCTGCCGGATCGCCGCCATCAGCGCCTCGCCGGACTTATTGGAGTAAGGCAGGCCTACGCGCTCCCGAATCTGGCGCAGGTCGTCGTTCGCACCGTCGGCGCCCAGCATGTAGCACGCCTCGGCATGATTCAGAATGACTTCGGCCAGACGAATGGCGATCCAAGGCTGCGTACAGGCTTTCGAATAGTCGGTATAGCCTTCGTTCAGCATTTTGCGCAGATAATAACCCGTGGTCGTACGGCCGTTGAGCGCCGAACCGTCGTCGTAAACGGCATAGCCGTCTTTACCGCTCACATAAGGTTCGAGAGCACGGCCTTTCCATTCGCACCCGTTGTAAAGCACGGAAGCATGGAAACGGGGTTCCAATTGGGCATAAGGCGGCGTATCGGTCGTACCGGTCGTCGTATTGTGCCACGGCGTCCAGTCGGGATAACCGCCCGTCGTCGCCAGTTCGTACGACTCGACCATCTCCTGCGTCGGAGTGGCCCGTCCGCCCATGGTCGTATTGTCGCCGCCCGGCATAAAGAGCTTGTCCCAGCTATGGTTCGGGCCGCCGACCAGATAGTTGTATTCCAGAATCGACTCCGTATTACCGTCGCGCATCGAGGTAAACGCCTTGGCGTAATCGGCAGCCGTTTTGCCCGGCATCAGCACATAACCGAGTTTGAATACCTCTTCAGCCGCGGTTTTGGCCGACTGCCAGCGTTTGGCATAGAGCATCGCACGCGACAGCATCGCATACGCGGCACCGGAAGTAATGCGCCCCGCTTCGTTGTCCCATTTGGCCGGAAGGGTCTTGGCGGCATAGGAAAGGTCGCTTTCGACCATATTCCACCCCTCCTCCTCGGTCGAGAGGGCCTTATTCTCGGTAATCGCCAGCAAATCCTCGTTATAGAGAATCACCTCCGGAGTACGCTTCAGCAACTGGAAATAGAGGAATCCGCGGAAGAACCGGGCCTCGGCCTCGAAACGCTTGTAAGTGTCGCCGTCGAAATTGCTTCCGTATTTTTTCAGTCCGTAAAGGAACTCGTTGACGCGACGGATACGAGTGTAGGTATCATCCCATGCTCCGAAATGGAAAGCGGCCGTCGATGCGGCAAGTCCGCCCTCGGCGAAAGCGATGATATTGGCAAACCCCACGTTCGTGCCCGGCGTGGCGGATCCGAACTTGAGCGTCTCGGTCAGGCCGTCCGTCAGGCCGACCTGACTGTCGCCGGTCTCAAACGCCCCGTACCGGGAGATGTAGGGATAAAACCCATTGACATACTGAGTCACATAATTGACGTCGCTCCATACGATCTTTTCCGACACCTTGTTGGTCGGACTCATGTCGAGCCAATCGTTACAGCCCGTCATGGCGACCGTAGCAGCCAGCAAAACGATATTTATGATTTTCTTTTTCATGATTTTGAATTTTGTCGGTTAGAACGAAACTTCGAGACCGCCCACAACCGTACGCTGCTGCGGATAGTAACCGTTGGTCACGCCCGGCCATTCGGGATCGACGCCTTCGGGCAGACCCGACCATGTGCAGAGGTTGTTGCCTTCGATATAAACCTTCACCTTCTGGATGCGCAGTTTGTTGGTCCAGTTTTTGGGCAGCGTATAGCCCAGATGAACCGATTTCAGACGCAGATACTTTCCGTCGCGGTACCAGAACGACGAAGCATAGGAGTTGTTCGTGTTAGGCGGATTGAGCGACAGACGGGGATACTCCGCATTGGGATTTTCGGGCGTCCATGCCTTTTCTACGAGATAACGCGGCGAGTTGGCGCCGGCCTTGAACGGACGGGTGAAAATCGTATTGTCCTCATTCCAGTTGTAATAAGTACCCGTCAGCGAAACGTCGCAAACGGCAGCCCCGACAAACAGAATATCGAATTCAAGTCCTTTCCACGAAGCATTGAGATTGACACTGCCGTTGAACTGCGGACGCTGGCCGCGACCGAGATAGGCGCGGTCCTGATCGTACGTAATGGCGCCGTCGCCGTTGAGATCCTTGTATTTGATATCGCCCACACGGGGACGCGAGCCGGAGATCCACGGCGAATTGTCGATCTCCTCTTCACTCTGGAACAGGCCGTCGGCCATAAAGCCCATCGTCATGTAGCGGCTCTTGCCGGTGCGCTTGGCGTAATCGGGCGTATTGGGGCTGTCCTGATAACGGAGCCAGCGATCTTTCGCCCAAGTCATATTGACGGTCACGCCATACTGGAAATCTTTGCCGATGTGATTACGATGAGTCAGTTTGACGTCGATACCCTTTACATCCTGCGCATTGTTATTTATGTAAGTGGGGTAATAGCCGCCCATCGAAGCGGGTTTTCCGGTGTTCGATCCCAGAATATCGAAAATATAGTTGTAGAAAGCATCGAACTCCACTCCGAGTTTTCCGCTCCACATCGCCAGATCGAAACCTACGTTGTAGGAATAATTACGCTCCCAAGTCAGAAGTTCGTTCGCAACCAGCGACGTCATGATACCGTTCTGCCCCACGCCGCCGAGAACGACGCTCGGTGCCGTACTGACATTGGAGAACGTGCTCAGGAAAGCATAGGCCGCCGAGCCGGAGTCGTCGCCCAAGGAACCGAACGATGCACGGAGTTTGAAGTTGTCGACCGCGTTGCGCAGGGGAGCGAAGAAGTTCTCCTCCGACATGCGCCATCCGAGCGATACCGAAGGGAAGAATCCCCAGCGGCGTCCCGAAACGTTGCCGATAAACTTATAAGACCCGTCATAACGTCCTGAGAATTCGAACAGATATTTATCGGCATAATTGTACTGTCCGCGGAAAACCAGTCCGACCTTACGCGAAGCGTCGCTGGAACCGCCTATCGGCTTATCTGCCGGAGTCGTCGCTTGGTCCAGTTCGGGCAGTTGCGGGAACGGAATGTCCTTACCCGAAGCCGAGAATTTATTGGTCTTGTAATCGCGGGTTTCGATCAGCGCCAACAGATCGACTTTGTGTTTCTCCGCAAAGGTATTTTTATAGCTGATGCTGGCCTGAGAGGTAATTCGGCGCCACTGCGAGAATCCTTCGGTCAGGTTATTGGTTTTCTTGCCGGTCGTGACGTTCGCATCGTTGCGCGGATCCGACGCCTTGGAATAAGTGATATCCTGACTGGTCGAATTCGGCGTGCTGGCCAACATGAGGAAGTAAGGCGTACTCAGGATTTTGGATGTCGTAGAGCTGCGGTCGTACGCACCCATAACCTTCAGGCTGAGACCCTTTACCCACGGAAGATCCCATTGCAGGGCAGCGTTGGTCTGTACGGCTACGGTCTGTGATTTCGAATAGCCCGACAGTTCGGTAGCGGCAATCGGATTGATCGTATTCCCGTAATTATTCTGGCTCGCGGTCGGAAGTCCGTCATAGGTCTTCGGCAGATAAGGATGCGCATAGGCGGCCTGCTCGGCAATCGAGAGCCACGGGGCCGTCGAAACGCTGGTGCCGGAAGTTCCTCCGGCAGGGAATCCGGGTTCCTTCCGATCTCCTATCTGACCTGCCACTCCAAACGTAAAGGTCAGACTCTTGGCAATCTTGGCTTCGATATTCGTACGCAGGTTGTAGCGGTCGTAATCGAAATTCTTGACATTACCGGTCTGATTCATATAGCCCAGCGAAGCGAAATAACTGATCCGGTCGCTGCCGCCCGTCGAAGTGACGCTGTGCTGCTGAATCGTACCGGTTCCGAAAATTTCGTCGATCCAGTTGGTGTTGCCCCAGCCGTTCGTGCCTTCGCGCATCATCTGTACATGCTTGGCCGTGAAGATCGGCTCCTGACCGTCGAGTTCGAGCGCCTTGTTGTACCAGTAAGCATAACCCGGACCGTCGAGGAATTCGGGATACGAGGTATTGAACGACGCACCGTAGGACCCCTTGTAAGTCAGATTCATCGCACCCTGTCTGCCCTTCTTGGTCGTTACGATCATCACACCGCCGGCTGCTTCGAGACCGTAAACCGCTACGGCGGCGCCGTCCTTCAGCAGCGATACCGACTCCACATCGTTGGGGTCGATGTCATTGATCGAACGCTGCACGCCGTCGACGATATAGAGAATACCCGACTTCGCGCCGCGAATGGTCATGCTGGCTTGGTCCTGACCGGGCTGTCCGGAATTCTGCACGGAGATAAGACCCGGCAGACGGCCGGCCAGTCCCTGCGAGATATTGGACATCGGCATCTTCTGAAGTTCCTTACCGTCGATCTGCGACACGGCCGCCGTCACGTCGGCGCGGCGCTGCGAGCCGTAACCGAGGATGACGACCTCGTCCAAACGGGCGGCATCCTCTTTCATCGTAACGTCAAGGTTGGAAATCCCCCCCCCCACAAGTTATTCTCTGTGAGGACATTCCGATATACGTAAATTCCAGTATACCGCCTTTGGGAACCGCAATGGAATACTGTCCGTTTATGTCGGTCGTCGTACCCTTGTTCGAGTCCACGACCACCACGGTCACACCGACGAGCGGATTGCCCTGTTCATCGGTAACCGTACCCCCGACGGTAGGCTGCGCAAAGGCCGTCCCGGCCCCCGCCAACAGCAGGAACAATGTCCACAGACACGTCCTCGCCGCCAGAGAATCTCTGAATCTAGAGAAAAACTCTTTCATAGAATTACATTTAAGGTTAAGTTTTTAGTGTTTTATATTGGTTGCAGATCAGTTGCTTCCTTCGGCGATTCCGGCCGCCAGCTCCGACCACCAGCCGCGGTTGATGATATGGACGATATCGAAGATCATCAGTCCGTCGGTGTCGCGGAGCGCCTGCGCCACGGCGCGGGTGAATTGCGCTGCGTCGCCCTCGTACTGCTCGACATAGATCGAACCCGTCACGGGAACCACGCCGCAGGTGATTTTCTTCGCCCATTCGGCGCCGCCCTCGATGCAGTACCAGTAATTCTGCTCGTCGGACATTCCCGCTTCGGTACGCTGCCCGACAACTCCGTTTGCCTTGTCGACTTCGGCTTTGGTAACCAGCGTATAGTAAAGCCCGGTCATATAGATGTCGAGCAGGTCGGCATAACCCGTATTCCTGTATTCGGGCGTCGCCCAATCGAAATAGCGGGCGGGATCGAACTGTTCGCTGGCCCAGTTGACGCCCACGTAATAATAGGTCGGGTACCATGCGCCCGTATAGTCGCCGACCAGCAGCCGGGGATTGATCTCCTTGAGCTGCCTGTGGGCTTCGGTCACGAAGTCCTTGATAACCGATGCGCGCCATTCGATCCACTTGCGGAACAGCGGGCCCTGCGACCAGTCCCACTTGCCGTCGGCATCCTGCGTCCAGCGGAGTATATCATCGGGATAATCGGCGACTTTCGTTCCGGCATAGGCTTCGAAAAGCTCCTTCGACAGCGGACTGAAATCGGAGGTGATATTGTCGAAACGCACCCGGTCGAAGACGATGCCGTCCACGTCGGGATACTTCTCGGCGAACTCCCTAAGAATCGCCAGCTCGTACTCCTGCACTTCGGGATTAGCCGGGTTGAGCATGCCGTTGTAGTTGCTCTTTATTTCGCTGATCGGCACGATCTTCCCTTCCGTATAGACCTGCGACTGCCAGTCTGCATGATCGCCGTAGATGATTCCCCGGTCGAAGAAGTTGTGACCGCCGGCGAACACGTTGAGCGAACCGTGCACGCGCATGCCCAGCTTGTGTCCCTCCTCGATGAAATAGCCCAGCAGATCGTAGTTCTCAGGACGGGTCACGCCGTCCCATTCGCCCATGTAAGGCGCAATGTCGCTCTTGTAGAGCGTTTCGCCCATGATCGACTTCACGTCTACCACCACATCGGTAAAGCCCATGTCGTGGATTTTGGACACGTAATAACGGATCGAATCGGGATGACTCAGCGTAGCGTAATTGCCTTCGCAGTCGAACCACATGTAAAGCGGTTTCGACTGCTGTTTTTCCTGCGTGCAGGAGGCGGCTGCAAAGGCCGCGAGACAGATAAAGAGAAGTTTCTTCATATGATTCTTTATGGATTAGTTCACTTCGGAGATGACGACCGCCGTCGAAATCTTGCGCTCGACGATCACCTCGGCGCTACCCGTGTCGCTGGGACGGTTGAGCACCTTGCCGTCGCTGCCGACCATGGTCGAAGATCCGCCGCCGTCGAGATTGACCGCATCGACGGCACCCAGCTCGATCAGTTTGTCGGCCAGTTCGGCCAGCGTAAACCCGGCGCTGCCCCGCATATTGCGTCCGTCGCACACCAGCAGGATCAGTTTTCCGTCGGCCGTGGCGCCGACCGCCGTACGCGGCTGACGCGAAGTCCCGGCGATGCCGCCGCCGTCGAACACCTCTTTCCAATAATTCTCCACGGCGACATTCTTCCCCTCCTTGACCAGCATCGGACCGCCTCCGACGGCTTCCTGCGGCGTCCAGAGCACGGCGCCGGGCGTCTTCGAAGTCGGTGGCGCGGACATATACGTATTCGTACGTTCGTCGTTGTCGAGTGCGGACGGGAAGGCATAAGGCTTGTTGCCGTCGTCGAGAACGCAGTAAATCCAGTGCGTCTCGAACCCTCCGGACGCCATCTGCCCGAACGAGGAGCGCACGGGATAAACCGTCTGATTGTTACGTGTCACCGTCTGATTCTCGATCGACTTGACGGTACCGCCGGTAACAAGCAGGCTCAGCGAGTTCCCGGCCCACCAATACCCGGCATTGATCGTCACACAAGCCGTTCCCCGGTTGGCCGAAGCGAATTCGGCATGAATGCGCGACGGGATTTTCTGCTGCGGCAGATGCACGGCGTTGAAGCGCAGTTTGGGATTGGCTTTCAGGTCGGCCACGGCCACGAATCCGAGACATTGTTTTCCGCCGCCCAGATCGTCCGTGAACTCGGTTACGGTCAGGCCGGCAGGATAATCGCCCGGCTGAGGGTCGGGATCGGGATCAGGTCCGTCGGGAAATTCATAGTCGGGCGTTTTCGAATCGCTGCCGCACATACAGCACACGGCGCAGACGCAGACAGCAAGCAGGGCGAAGCCAAGAAATTTTAGTTTCATATTTCAGTCAGCATTGGGTTTTGGTTCGGTTCGGATACCTTATATATATTCTGAACAGATTTATTGTATGTTCGCCAACAAATGTAATAATTAAAATTATTATACAAAACTTTTATAATAATATTTTTTACTTTAAAATAAACACAAATAAAATATTTTTACAGAGCGCAATAACACAAACATATTGAATATCTGACGACTAACCCAAAACACCACCCCAAAATGCTTAGTAAATAAATTTTCTTTCAACCGAAGATATAGAAAATATTTATCGTTTTCCAGAATCAATTCGGGCGCCCAGCAAATACGACACTCCCCGCAGACGGGCGAAAGAGCGCCTGCGGCATGACCGGCGATAAGCATTTCCGGCCGGATAATATACGGGTGCGGCTTTTCGGGGCGGCATTCTTTTTTATTTCCGATTTTTTATCTATTTTTGATTAAATATGCAGACACAATGGCAGTTCAGACTCTCAAAAAAGTGTTCCGGTTCTATGTGGACGGCTTCCGCAGCATGACTGTAGGCAAGACACTCTGGGCCATCATTCTGGTCAAGCTGTTCATCATGTTCGCCATTCTCAAACTCTTTTTCTTTCCCGATTTTCTGGCCGGCCAAAGCCCCGAAGAGCGCAGCCGCTCGGTGATGAAGGAACTAACCCCCGAAAAATAACTCCGTATCTATGCTATCCGATTACTTGCAAACAGTCGATTGGTCGCGTGCGCAGTTCGCCATGACGGCCATCTACCACTGGCTTTTCGTGCCGCTCACGCTGGGACTGGGCTTCATCCTCGCCATCATGGAGACCCTCTACGTCCGCACGGGCGACGAATTCTGGAAACGGACCACCAAATTCTGGATGCGCCTGTTCGGCATCAACTTCGCCATCGGCGTGGCGACGGGCATCATCCTCGAATTCGAATTCGGCACCAACTGGTCCAACTACTCGCATTTCGTGGGCGACATCTTCGGCGCCCCGCTGGCTGTCGAGGGCATCATGGCCTTCTTCATGGAGAGCACCTTCATCGCCATCATGTTCTTCGGATGGAACAAGGTCTCGAAGGGCTTCCACCTCACGGCGACATGGCTCACGGCCATCGGGGCCAACCTCTCGGCCCTGTGGATTCTGGTCGCCAACGCATGGATGCAGTATCCCGTAGGCTGTACGTTCAACCTCGAAACGGTGCGCAACGAGATGACCTCGTTCTGGGACGTGCTCTTTTCGCCCGTGGCGATGAACAAGTTCTTCCACACCGTCACCTCGTCGTTCGTGCTGGCGTCGCTGTTCGTCGTGGGCGTCAGCGCATGGTACCTGCTCAGGCGGCGCGAGCAGAAGATGGCCCGCAAGAGCATCGCCATCGCTTCGGCCTTCGGCTTCATCTTCGCGCTGATCACAGCCACGACCGGCGACCGGTCCGGCGCGGTCATCGCCCGCGTGCAGCCGATGAAACTCGCGGCCATGGAGGCCCTCTACGACGGTTCGCAAGGCGCCCCCCTGACGGCGATCGGCATCGTGAAGCCCGAAGCCGAACGCACGTCGAACGAAGACGCGTTCTACTTCAAAATCGACATTCCGAAACTGCTCTCCATCATGAGTTTCCGCGATGCGGACGCCTATGTGGCGGGCATCAACGATCTGGTGAACGGCAACGAGCGGTACGGCGTCATGTCGGCGGGCGAGAAAATCGAACGCGGCCGCGTGGCCGTCGGCGAGCTGGCCCGCTACCGCAAGGCGCTCGACGAGGGCGACCAAGCCACGATCGACGAAGTCACCGCCAAATTCGATCCCGCGACGCCCCAAGGCGAGGAGTTCCTGCGCGAATACTTCGCCTACTTCGGCTACGGCTACCTCGACGCACCGCAGGACATCGTTCCCGACGTGCCGCTGCTGTTCTACTCGTTCCGCGTGATGGTGGGCGCCGGATGCTTCTTCATCCTGCTGCTGGGAGTCGTCTGGTGGTTAAACCGCAAGGACCGGCTGGCGGACAAACGCTGGCTGCTATGGATCGCCGTATGGTCCGTACCGCTGGCCTACCTCGCGTCTCAGGCGGGCTGGGTGCTGGCCGAAGTCGGCCGGCAGCCGTGGGCCATTCAGGACCTGATGCCCGTGGGCATCGCCGCGTCGAAGATCGGCAGCACGTCGGTCACGGCCACTTTCTTCATCTTCCTCGCGCTCTTCACAGCGCTGCTGATCGCCGAACTGAGCATTCTGTTCCGTCAGATTAAAATCGGTCCCGAACAAGAAAAAGAATAAACTACTATGGAAACTATAACACTCTTGCAACATTATTGGTGGCTGATCATCTCCCTGTTGGGAGCGCTGCTGGTCTTCCTGCTCTTCGTGCAGGGCGGACAGGGACTGCTTTACAGCCTCGGCAGGACCGAGGAGGAACGCAACATGCTGGTCAATTCGCTGGGCCGCAAATGGGAGTTCACCTTCACGACGCTCGTGACGTTCGGCGGCGCGTTCTTCGCCTCGTTCCCGCTCTTCTACTCCACCTCGTTCGGCGGCGCCTACTATGTGTGGATGACCATTCTGCTGAGTTTCGTCATACAGCCCGTCGCCTACCAGTTCCGCCGCAAGGCGGGCAACGTTTTCGGCGAAAAGACGTTCGACGTCTTCCTGACGATCAACGGCATCGCAGGTCCCCTGCTGCTGGGCACGGCCGTCGGGACGCTCTTCACGGGTGCAAACTTCACGGTGGACCGCCTCAACTTGGCCAACGGCGCAGGCAGCGGCAGCGCAACGGTCATCTCGCAGTGGACCACGCCGTGGCACGGTCTCGAAGCGCTCGGAGACATGCGCAACGTGGCGCTGGGGCTGGCCGTGATGTTCCTCGCCGGGATGCTGGCCTGCCAGTATTTCATGAACAACATTGCCGACGAGACGCTCTTCGCCCGCGCCCGCAGGCGCATGCTGACGCTCGCCGCCCCGTTCCTCGTCTTCTTCCTGACGTTCTTCGTCTGGCTGCTCTTTTCCGACGGCTTGGCGGTCGATGCCGCAGGCCGCATTTCGGCTGAGCCTTATAAATACCTGCACAACATGCTCGAAATGCCCTACGTGGCCGCAGCGCTGCTGATCGGCGTGGTATCGGTGCTGTGGAGCATCTATTCGGGCTGGCGCGGGAAGCGCAACGCCGTCTGGTTCGGCGGCGCGGGCACCGTGCTGACGGTACTGGCCCTGCTGCTGTGCGCCGGATGGAACAACACGGCCTACTACCCGTCGCTGGCGGAGATGCAGTCGTCGCTGACGATTTACAACTCGTCGTCGAGCGAATTCACGCTCAAAGTGATGAGCGTCGTCTCGCTGATGATCCCGTTCGTCGCAGCCTATATCTGGTACGCATGGCGGGCCATGAACCGCAAGCCGATCACCCGCGAAGAGATACGCGGGAACGACCATATGTATTGACACGAAAGAGGGGGAAAGTCTGAGACTTTCCCCCTTTTTTTATTCCGACCTTTTCCGCCGGCTATTTTTCGCCATCGCCGAACGGATACTGATTCTGGTGCACGTCGTCGAAACGAAGTCCCTTCTCGTAGGTCTTCATGGCGCGGCGGCTCATACCCATCGACGAGAAACCGCCGTCGTGGTAGAGGTTCTGCATCGTCACCTTGCGCGTAAGGTCCGAGAAGAGCGTCAGCACATAGTCGGCGCAGTCCTCCGCCGAAGCGTTGCCCAGCGGCGACATGTTCTCGGCGAACTCCATCAGGTCGCCCAGTCCCAGCACGCCGCTTCCGGCGGTCGTCGGGGTCGGCGACTGCGATACGGTGTTGATGCGCACGTGCTTCTCACGACCGTAGATATAGCCGAAACTGCGTGCGATCGACTCCAGCAGCGCCTTGGCGTCCGCCATGTCGTTGTAGCCGTAAAGCGTACGCTGCGCGGCGATATAGCTCAGCGCCACGATCGAACCCCAGTCGTTGATGGCGTCCTTGCGGCGTGCCACCTGAATCGCCTTGTGGAACGAAATGGCCGAAATATCGAGCGTCTTCGAGAGATAATCGTAATCCAGATCGTCGTACGTGCGGCCCTTGCGGACGTTGGGCGACATGCCGATCGAGTGGAGCATGAAGTCGAACTTGCCCCCGAAATGTTCCATCGTCTTGTCGATCAGATTCTCCAGATCCTCGACGCTCGTGGCGTCGGCCGGAACGACGATCGTATTGCATTTTTCAGCCAGCCGGCCGATTGTACCCATGCGAATAGATACGGCAGTATTCGTGAGGACGATTTCGGCACCCTCTTCAACGGCGCGTTCCGCCACTTTCCATGCGATCGACTGCTCGTTGAGTGCTCCGAAAATAAGGCCCTTCTTGCCTTTCAATAAATTGTATGCCATCCTATTTAGATTAAAAATTCGGGCAAATATAACAAAAATATTTCAATCGACCGCGCCGACCGCCCGGATCGGGTATAAATCGGCTGCATCCCGGCAAACGCCCGCCGCCGGACTTTCATCTTTTTTCGCGCGCCGCAGTATCTATCTGCTTTATTTATCGTACCTTTGCCCCCGATTAAAATATGCACATGACCATTACAGACGATTTCAGCGCACTGGGGCTTTCCGAGCAGATGCTCACCGCAGTCCGCGCCAAGGGATTCGAGACGCCCACCGCAATCCAGAAGCTCACAATCCCCCACCTGCTTACCAAAACCAACGACATCATAGCCCAGTCGCAGACCGGTACGGGTAAAACCGCGGCCTACGGCCTGCCGATACTCCAGTCACTCGAACCCGCCCGCGGACCGGTTCAGGCCATTATCCTCGTGCCGACGCGCGAACTGGCGCTGCAGGCCGCCGAGGAGTTGCTCTCCTACAACCGCGAAAAACGGCTCTCGATCACCGCCATCTACGGCGGCGCCGCAATGAGCGAACAGCTGCGCCGGCTCGCCAAAGGCGTCGATATCGTCGTCGGCACGCCGGGCCGCGTGCGGGACCACATCCGCCGCGGCACGCTGAAACTCGAAAACGTCCGTTACCTCGTACTGGACGAAGCCGACGAAATGCTCAACATGGGCTTCGTGGAGGACGTCGAGGAGATCATGAGCCACACCAGCGAGGAGCGGCGCGTGCTGCTCTTCTCGGCGACGATGCCCGAACGCATCATCCGGCTTTCGAAAACCTACATGCGCGACACGGAGATCGTGCGCGTCGAGAACAAGCAGCTCACGACCGACCTCACCGAGCAGATCTACTTCGAGGTGCGCGAAGCCGACAAGTTCGACGCCCTGACCCGCATCATCGACGTCGAGCCCGAATTCTACGGCATCATCTTCGCCCGCACCAAGATCGGGGCCGACGAAACCGTATCGCGGCTCGCCGCCCGCGGCTATGCCGCCGAGGTGCTGCACGGCGACGTCTCGCAGGCCCAGCGCGAAAAGATACTCCGCAAGTTCCGCGACCGCTCGGTCAATATCCTCGTCGCCACCGACGTGGCGGCGCGCGGCATCGACGTGGGCAATCTGACCCACGTCATCAACTACTCGCTGCCGCAGGACTCCGAGAGCTACGTGCACCGCATCGGCCGCACGGGCCGCGCCGGCAAGCAGGGCACAGCCATCACCTTCGTCTCGCCCTCCGAATTCCGGGGACTGAACAACCTGATGCGCGACATCAAGGTCGAGATCAAGCGCGAAACCCTCCCCTCGCCGCAGGACATCGTCGAGATGAAACGGCTGAAGATCAAGGATGAGATGCAGGAGATCGTCGAAAACGAAAGTTACGACGGATACCGGGAGTTCGCCGAAGAACTGCTGGCCGAATACACGCCCGACGTGGCGCTGGGCGCCCTATTGCGTCTGGCGTTCCGCAGCGAACTCGACCAGAGCAACTACCCCGAAATCCGTTCGTTCTCGGTGGACCGCAAAGGCACGGCGCGGCTGTTCCTCGCCGTGGGCAGACGCGACGGCTACACGGCGCGCAAGCTGGTCGATATGCTCAAGTTCAAGTGCGGCCTGCGCGACAAATACATCAACGACGTCCAGATCTCGGACAACTTCTCGTTCGTGAGCGTGCCGTTCCACGATGCCGAAGAGATCGTCCGCAAGCTCAACCGCCTGAACCGGGGCCGCCGGCCGATAGCCGAAATCGCCCGCGACGGCGAGGAAGCCGCAGCCCGCAAACCCCGGCGCGCGAAAACGGCCGACGCCGGCGGAGAGGAATACGCCCCGGCCCCGAAAAAATCCGTCCGCAGGGAGAAACCGGCCGCCCCGGCACAAACCGCCCCGGCCGCCGGCGACGAATCCGCCGCGCCGCGCCGCAAGCTCAAAACCAAGATCCAAACCGAACCCCGTCCGGAAATCCCCGATTTCAGCAAAATGTCGAACGAAGGTTTCGACTGGTCGGCCTTCATGAAATTCGACGACGGCACGGCATGGGGCCGCGACGAGAACGGCAAAGGCAAGGGCGCCAAAAGCGTCCGCAAGACACCCAAGCGGACCGTCACGGCCGCCCAGCGAATCGCCGCCAAAGGCAAGAAACGCAAATAACCGCAATAGAACAAGCCCCGATTTTTCGGGGCTTGTTTCATCCCCCCCCCTCCGAATTGAAACATATAAAAAAGAATGCAACCTAAATTGTCGCACTCTTCCTTGGCGGAAAGAGAGGGAACAGAATCATTCCCTGAATCATTCCCTGAATCATCCGTATATCAGTCTGTTGTGTTTCGACTTCAATATGAGTACACCGAATAGCCCACAGCCGATTTGCATTGTTTCACCCTGTGTTGCACTTGGTTAAGACAAAAGTATATTTCTAATTTAAAATATCAAATTCCCGTTCAATTTATTTTTTCTTTTGACGATAGCCAATATCAGAAAATATTGAATCAAGATAATTAACACGAGTCACATATTGTATCATTTTTTTAGCGCAAGGAAGAGCACTTTTAAAGGCCCATATTTCAGATTCCCAGCCTAATTCATTACAAATTTCCAGTAGTGGAATAAAATCACTATCTCCTGACAATAAAATCAATACGCCTTTATTTGGATGTGTGCATATCATTTTTGTCCCTTGAGCAACGATTTGTGCATCCACGGCTTTTTCTTTTCCTTGAGTATTTCTATCAAAAACACTAACTTGAAAGCCCTGTTTCTTTGCGGAAGTCCACAAACTATCATTTTTGGGGGGACGAGAACCAACTAATAAAGTACTTACAACTTTTTTGCCCTCTGATACTTTGTTCAATAAATTTCCAAAACTTAACCTCCAAGAATAATCACATGGTTCTTTTTCTTTTATAGGTGATGACTTAATGCCTTCTTTCAGTGCAGACAATTTCATACCTTCAATCCAGACATTAGAATTGTCAATAATGACAATACACTCTTTTTCTTCATTCATAAAAGTAAATTTATTTTGCTTGGGTATTTAAATATAAGAATAATTCTTTTAATTTATTCTGCATCACATTTTTTTCTTACCTTTGCTTCTGCGAACATTATTTTCAGTAATACCTTTTTAGGATTCTCAATATGGGAAGCCACGAAAAAAGTATGCGCAGAGCCGTTGGGGAGCAATCCCGCGAACGGCACCTGTATTGAGCCCATAAAAAGGTGAAGATAGTGTTCGCAGCTGCGCACACTTTTTTTGTATTATGCGAACACTATCTTCCGTCCGTACTCCGGTACAGACACGCCGCAAGGCCAGCCGCAGGCGGTTTCCGCCGTGCAACCACTCGTTTCGGCCCCCACCCGATTAGCAAACGACTGCTAACCAAATTGTTATTCTCTTTGTTGTGCCTCGTCGCACGATAAGGACAGCCCTTTTTATGCCCATCGTATTCGCTGCCATCGGCAGCGGCAGACCGAAGCCGTCCCCGGCGGAGGTCTGCAAACACGCTGCGCATGTTTTCAAACCCCGCAGGCTTCGTCTGCAATCTAAAAAAATCGAACAAAAATGGAAACGAATCAAAATCCCGCGCACGAAAATCCTGCGCAACCCATAGTCCCCGAAACGTCCGCAACCGTTCAGCCCGGACAACAACTCGTTCCGGGACAACCGAACGCGCAATCCGCCTCAGAACAGCCCGCCACCACTCCGGAACAATCTGTCCCTGAACTTCAACCCGATCACCCCGCCCCCGCCGGACAACTTTACGACCCCAATGAAGCGGCGCAGATTGTCCTCCACCTGACCGACGGCTATTTCGACCCCGAATACATCCTGCTTTTCGGCAAACTGGTCGGCGGCACGCCCCACAGCGACGCGATGGCTTACGACCTATTGATGGTCGTGCGCGAAACACCCGAATACGATTGGATTCGGGCCAAACGCATCCTGCGGTACCGCATGCCCTACCGCCACCGCAAGATCACCTACATCAATCTCTATATCCTGCCGCTGAACTATGTCGAATCGAATTGGACGCCGTTCCTCTACTTCGCCCGCAGCGAGGGTGAGTTACTCTATTGCAGCGACCGCCACCATTTCCGCCGCCCGAAGCACCCCTGCAATTTCGCCGCGTCCTACGCCGATGCCAGATTCCATTTCGACACCTTCCGCACGCTGGGCAACGACCTATTGGAACAGGCGCAGGATGCGTTTGTCGAGAGCCGCAACGTGCGTCTGGCGGCGCAGTTCACGGCGCAGGCCGTAGTCTATTTCTACCATACGCTCTATTACGTCTATCACGGGATGGAGTTCGACATCCACGATCCGGTGGTGATGCACGACCGGATGCGGACACTTTCAACGAAGCTAATGCTGGTATTCGACGACAACCATATTGAAAACATCTTTACGCTGCCGTGTCTGAAACAAATACTGATGAAAACACCTTACAGCGCCGAGTTTTACATGGCTCCGCAGGAGTTGGAGATGCACATGGATCGTGTTCAAAAGGCGGCCGAAATAATCGAAAACTACTGCGAACTGCGGCTGGAACGCTATAAGGAGCTGAGCGAGCGATAGCTGCATCCAAAAACGGGTGACAATCACAACCAAAAGATAAGAGGGGCTGCTGAATAGCCCCTCTTACTGTCGATTCGTAGTACTTTGGCGGAAAGAGAGGGATTCGAACCCCCGGAGCCTCGCAGCTCAACGGTTTTCAAGACCGCCGCAATCGACCACTCTGCCATCTTTCCGGGGACAAAAGTAGCACGGATTTTCCATTCTGCCAAATCTTTATCCCGTTTATTCCCGACGGAGGGCGGCAAAGTTCCAATTCCGCACTATAATTTTTGACTTTTAGGAAAATTGCATATCTTTGCCAATAGGTTAGGAAGAGACGCAACTTTTCACACGCAAATAATATGAACAAAGCGCAGTTGGTCGAGGCTATCGCTCTCGATGCGAACATTTCGAAAATCGACGCGCGCAAAGCCGTCGATGCCATTATCCGGGTGACCGTACAGTCGCTCCGCGAAGGGGAGCGTCTTACCCTCACGGGTCTCGGAACGTTCAGCGTGCAGCAGAAAGCCGCGCGCGTAGGCCGCAATCCCCGCACGAGTGCGGCCGTGAAGATCCCGCCCCGCAAGGCCGTCAAATTTCGTCCGACGATCGAGCTTGAATAGTCTGCTGCGTCATTCAAAAACCTTTTCACGCATGCCCGAAATCTCACAACGCGCCGAGCTGATGCCGGCATCTCCGATACGCAAACTCGTTCCGCTGGCGGAAGCCGCCCGGTCGCGGGGAATCAGAATCTACCACCTCAACATCGGCCAGCCCGATCTGCCGTCGCCCCAGACGGGACTCGCAGCGTTGAAGAAGATCGACCGCAAAGTACTCGAATACAGCCCCAGCGACGGTTACCGGTCGCTCCGCGAAAAGCTGGCGGGCTACTACCAGCAATACCAGATCAAACTTTCGCCCGAAGAGATCATCGTCACCACGGGAGGTTCCGAAGCGGTGTTGTTCGCCTTCATGTCGTGCCTGAACCCCGGCGACGAAATCATCGTGCCCGAACCGGCCTACGCCAACTATATGGCTTTCGCCATCTCGGCGGGCGCCGTGATCCGTCCGGTCGTCTCGTCGATCGAACAGGGTTTTGCGCTGCCCGACGTCGCGGAGTTCGAAAAACTGATCAACGAGCGCACGCGCGGCATCCTGATCTGCAACCCCAACAACCCCACGGGCTACCTCTACACCCGCAAGGAGATGGAGCGCATCCGCGATCTGGTGAAGAAATACGATCTTTTCCTCTTCTCCGACGAGGTTTATCGCGAGTTCATCTATACCGGTTCGCCCTATATTTCGGCCTGCCACCTCGAAGGCGTCGAACAGAACGTCGTGCTGATCGACTCGGTGTCGAAACGCTACTCCGAATGCGGCATCCGCATCGGCGCGCTCATCACCAAGAACAAAAAACTGCGCGACGCGGTGATGAAATTCTGTCAGGCGCGGCTCTCGCCGCCGCTGATCGGCCAGATCGTCGCCGAAGCTTCGATCGACGCTCCGCGCTCCTACAGCACCGAAGTCTACGAAGAGTATATCGAACGCCGCAAGTGCCTGATCGACGGTCTCAACCGCATTCCGGGCGTTTATTCGCCGATTCCGATGGGCGCCTTCTACACCGTGGCGCGGCTCCCGGTCGAAGACAGCGACGACTTCTGCGCATGGTGTCTTTCGGATTTCGAATACGAGGGAGAGACCGTCATGCTCGCCCCGGCTTCGGGCTTCTACTCCGACCCGACCCGCGGCCGCAACGAGGTCCGCATCGCCTATGTCCTCAAGAAAGAGGACCTCGAACGCTCGCTGCTCATTCTGGGCAAAGCGCTCGAAGCGTACAACAACCGGAAATAATCCGGCATGGAACGAAGACTCAGGTGCGGCATGACACATGCCGCACTTTTTTCATGCGGCAGCGCATCCCCCGCCCCACCCGTCCTTTCGGCCAATCCTATACCATTCAGGTCAATTTTCAGGAATTTTAGGCCAAAAAGTTTGGGTGGCGGGAATAGTTTTTATACTTTTGCCCTCGATTTTTCGCACTCCGCAGTGCGGACAGTATAAACCAAACCAATACGTTATGAAAAAAATCTTCCTACTTCTGGCCGCCGCTGCCGCCGCCTCCGGAGCATACGCCGAAGGATATCAGGTGAACAACCTCTCCTCGAAGCAGAACGGTATGGGCCATGTGGGTACAGCCATGAAACTCAACTCCGAATCGATCTGGTTCAACCCCGCCGCCGCTTCGTTTCAGGACTCCGAGTTCGACATTTCGGTCGGCATCACGGGTATCGCTTCGAAGGCTACCTATACGTCGCTCCCCGACTATACGGGCAAGACCAAACCGCAGCACTACACCTCGGACAACAGCATAGCCACTCCGCTTTACGCCTACTTCAACTACAAACCCCTCGACTGGATGTCGGTCGGTCTGGCCTTCAACACGCCGTTCGGCTCCTCGATGGACTGGGGCAACAACTGGCCGGGAGCGCAGCTCGTGCAGTCGATCAATCTCAAGGCATACAACGTCCAGCCGACCGTCTCGTTCAAACTCTGCGAGCACCTCTCCGTCGGCGGCGGTCTGATGATGACTTGGGGTAAATTCGACCTTTCGCGTTCGCTGCTGCCTATCGGTGCGGACAACGCGCAGAACAATGCGCTCATGGGCGCATTGCAAATGCCCAACCTCTTCGAAATGGCCGGGGACAAAAACCTGATGTCGCTGGGCCTCGAAGGCAAAGCCAAGATGGCCGTCGGCGTCAACCTCGGCATGATGTGGGACATCAACGAACAGTGGTCGCTGGGCTTCACCTACCGTTCGAAACTCAAAATGAAGGTGGATTCGGGTTCGATCGACCTGCGTATGATCGACAACGCCCAGATCGCTCAGGCAATCGGCCAGCTCCTGCCCCAGCTGGGTCTCGACCCCGCCAAACTCACGTCGGCCGTCGTGAAGACCGAACTGCCCCTGCCGGCGTCGCTGACGTGGGGCGTCAGCTTCCGCCCCGTTCCGAAGTGGGAATTCGCCGTCGATCTGCAATATGTGCTCTGGAGCGCCTACGACCAGCTCGACGTCCGGATTCTCGACCCCGACAGCAATACTCCCGTGCTGAACATTCCGGTCAGCGACAAGAAATACTCCAATACGCTGGCGTTCCGTTTCGGCGGCCAGTACCACGCTCTCGACTGGCTGACGGCCCGCATGGGTATGTACGTGGACGAAAGCCCCGTGCGCAGCGACTACCTCAATCCCGAAACCCCGTCGATGACCAAGCTCGCCTATACGGCCGGCGTCACCTTCCGCCCGATCAAATGGATGAACATCGACATCGCCTACGGCTATGTCAATTCGGCCGATCCGGAGCGCACGGGTTCCTATCCCTACACCAATTCGGTGCTGGGCATCGTGAACGAAAAACTGACGGCGGCAGGCGTTCCCGAAAGCCAGCTCACCAGCCCGATCGCCGATTTTTCGGGTAATTACACCGCCCGCGCCCACACGTTCTCGATCGGCGTAGGTTTCAGTTTCTAAAAACGGGAAAAATTATTATCTTTGCGGTGCGCTTCATCGGAGGTGCACCGCTTTTTTCAGGGTCTCATAGTTCAAGGGATAGAACGAGGGTTTCCTAAACCCTAGATTCGCGTTCGAGTCGCGGTGAGACTACAAGGAGAGAAACCTCGGTTTCTCTCCTGTTTTATAAACCCGCCGGGCAGGCCTCCGATCTCTTCAAATCTCTTTCGGGAAGAGAAAATTCCGACATTTACATTATCTTTGCGGCGGATAAACCTCCGCTCAGACAGGCGGCGTCCCGGCACGGTTCGAATAAATTCGTCTCTGCCCCCGGCCTGCACTGTCTTTGCCCCGAAAACAACGATACGATGGAATCACTCAAGGAGTTGTACAAAATAGGCAACGGCCCGTCGAGCAGCCACACGATGGGTCCCAAGAAAGCCGCCGAACGTTTCGCCGAACGCTGTCACGATGCGGACGCCTACCGCGTGACGCTGTACGGGTCGTTGGCCGCCACCGGCAAAGGCCACCTTACCGACGCCGCGATCCTCTCGGTGCTGGCGTCTCTCGCTCCGACCGAAATCGTCTGGAAACCGGAGGTCGTGCTGCCCTTCCACCCCAACGGCATGCTGTTCGAAGGGCTGAAGGCAGGCAATGTCGCGGACAGCTGGACCATCTACAGCATCGGCGGAGGTGCGCTGGCAAACGAGACGTCGCGTCTCGAAACGCCGCACAGCATCTACCCGCTGACTACCGTCAGCGAGATCAAAGCGTGGTGCAGCCACGAAGGCAAGACTTACTGGGAATACGTAACCGACTGCGAAGGTCCCGAAATCTGGGGTTACCTCGACGAGATATGGACCGTGATGTGCGAGACGATCCAGCGCGGCCTGAACAACGACGGCGTACTGCCCGGAGGGCTTAAAGTCGCCCGCAAAGCCAGCACCTACTGGGTCAAATCGAAGAGCTACACCGATTCGCTGAAATCCCGCGCCCAGATTTACGCCTATGCGCTGGCGACTTCGGAGGAGAACGCTTCCGGCGGCACCGTCGTAACGGCCCCGACGTGCGGCTCGTGCGGCGTCGTCCCGGCGGTGCTCTACCATCTGGCCAATTCGCGCAACTTCCTGCGCATCCGCATCCTGCGGGCGCTGGCCACGGCGGGACTCTTCGGCAACGTCGCCAAGACCAACGCTTCGATTTCGGGCGCCGAAGTCGGCTGTCAGGGCGAGGTCGGCGTGGCCTGCGCCATGGCTGCCGCCGCGGCCTGCCAGTTGTTCGGCGGCACGCCTGCGCAGATCGAATACGCCGCGGAGATGGGACTCGAACACCATCTGGGATTGACCTGCGACCCCGTCTGCGGACTTGTGCAGGTCCCCTGCATCGAACGCAACGCGATCGCCGCGGCCAGAGCCTTCGACGCCAACGCCTACGCCACGCTCTCCGACGGTTCGCATATGGTCAGTTTCGACAAGGTCGTGGAGGTGATGAACGAAACCGGCCACAACCTGCCGAGTCTCTACCGCGAAACATCGACCGGAGGTCTCGCCAAGCGTTACAACGACAAAAAATAACCCGGACAGGCTCTCCCCGGCAGGAACCCGCCGTTTTTACGGGCCGGGATTCGCATGGGTCCGCGTCAGCCGCCCGGCGTCATCGTATGAAAATTCGGCAGGCCGCTCGCCGTCCCCCACCGCATCGCCCCCGTATTCGAGCCTCTGCGCAACGATCCGGCCTGCGGTATCACAGGTCAGCACTGCCGACATCCCGGCCTGCGCATCCCCTCCACTCCTCGCACTTTTTTTCGGCTGTTCCGGTCTGCCAGCTTCTGCTTGGCAGGTTTTCACCGGTCCCGTAAGTTCGAACAGCGCCAAGCACGCTTCGCTGCAGCGTACAGGATTTTCAGCCATCCGCAGCAACTCCGTCAGCGGTCATCTCCGCTTGCGCCGCAACACCCGGTTTGAGGCGGCCAACGCATCCGACCGATAAGAAAACGGCTAGCCAAGCCGCCGGGAGTATGAACCATTTCGATTTACGCATAATTATCGGGACAGTGACGTGATAAAGACAATGAAATAATCCGGACACGGTAAAAAAGAAGCCGTTCCTTTGGGAACGGCTTCTTTCGAATCGTATAGGTAACGTCGGCTTACTGCGCCTGCTGAAGCGATTCCAGCTCGGCTTTCGAACCGACCACCAGGTTGTCGTACTCGCGCAGACCCGTACCGCCGGGGATCAGATGACCGCAGATGACGTTCTCCTTGAGGTTCTCCAGCGGATCGACCTTCGCTTGGATGGCAGCTTCGTTGAGCACCTTGGTGGTCTCTTGGAACGATGCGGCCGAGATGAAGCTCGAAGTCTGCAGCGCGGCGCGGGTAATACCCTGCAGCACCTGCGTCGAGGTTGCGGGAATAATATCGCGCACCTGCACGGGCTTCATGTCGCGGCGCTTGAGGCTCGAATTCTCGTCGCGGAGCTTGCGCAGCGAAACGATCTGTCCGGGCTGCAGCGACGTCGAATCGCCGGCATCGGTAACGACCACCTTGTCGTAAAGTTCGTCGTTGACGTCCATGAACTCCCACTTGTCGACGGTCTGGTCCTCGAAGAAACGGGTGTCTCCCGGATCCTCGATCCGCACCTTGTTCATCATCTGGCGGACGATGACCTCGAAGTGCTTGTCGTTGATCTTCACACCCTGCATGCGGTACACCTCCTGCACCTCGTTGACGATGTACTCCTGCACCTTCGTCGGGCCGAGGATATTGAGGATGTCGCTCGGAGTGATGGCGCCGTCCGACAGCGGGCTTCCGGCCTTCACGTAGTCGTTCTCCTGCACGATGATCTGACGCGACAGGGGCACGAGGTAACGCTTCATATCGCCCTGTTTCGAGGTGATGATGATCTCACGATTACCGCGCTTGATCTTGCCGAACGACACCTCGCCGTCGATTTCCGAAACGATGGCGGGGTTCGACGGGTTGCGGGCTTCGAACAGCTCGGTAACACGCGGCAGACCGCCGGTGATGTCACCGCCCGACTTGCCGACGGCACGCGGAATCTTGATCAGGATATCGCCGGCCTTGATCTTGGCGTTATCCTTCACCACGACGTGGGCCGAAACGGGCAGGTTGTACTGCTTGACCTCCTCGCCCTCCTTGTTGACGATCTTGATGACGGGGTTCTTGGTCTTGTCCTTCGACTCGGTGACCACCTTCTCCGAAAGTCCGGTCTGCTCGTCGCGCTCATCGCGGTAGGTAACGCCCTCGATGATGTTTTCGTAAACGGCGCGGCCCTCGTACTCCGAAATAATAACGGCGTTGTAGGGGTCCCACTCGCAGATCATGTCGCCCTTCTTGACTTCGGCGCCGTCCGCCATGAAGAGCGTCGCGCCGTAAGGCAGGTTGTGCGTATAAAGAACGATTTCAGTCTTGGGATCGACGATGCGGAACTCCGACTGACGCGAGATAACGATGTCAATCGCCTCGCCCATGGCGTTCTTGCCCTTGACGGTGCGCAGTTCGTCGATTTCCAGACGGCCTTCGTATTTCGAAACGACATTGGTCTCGACGGCCGTACCGCCGGCCACACCGCCGACGTGGAACGTACGGAGCGTAAGCTGCGTACCCGGCTCGCCGATCGACTGGGCGGCGATCACGCCGACCACTTCGCCCTTCTGCACCATGCGGGCAGTGGCAAGGTTGCGGCCGTAGCATTTGGCGCATACGCCGCGGCGCGCCTCGCAGGTCAGCACCGAGCGGATCTCGACCGACTCCAGCGGCGACTTCTCGATCGCTTCGGCGATCGACTCGGTAATCTCCTCGCCGGCCTTGCAGATCACTTCGCCCGTAAGCGGATGGATCACGTCGTTCAGTGCCGTACGGCCGAGAATACGGTCGTAGAGTGTCTGCACAACGTCGTCGTTGCGCTTGATGGCCGTAGCCGTCAAGCCGCGGAGCGTACCGCAGTCCTCTTCGTTGATAATCACGTCCTGCGCAACGTCCACCAGACGACGGGTCAGATAACCTGCGTCGGCGGTCTTAAGCGCGGTATCGGCAAGACCCTTACGGGCACCGTGCGTCGAAATGAAGTACTCCAGCACCGAAAGTCCCTCCTTGAAGTTCGAGAGGATCGGGTTCTCGATGACCTGCTGACCGCCCTCGACGCCCGACTTCTGCGGCTTGGCCATAAGACCGCGCATACCGCTCAGCTGACGAATCTGCTCCTTCGAACCGCGGGCGCCGGAGTCAAGCATCATGTATACCGGGTTGAAACCGTCGTCGTCCTTGATCAGCGTGTCGATCACGACCTTCGTGAGCTTGGTATTGATGTTCGTCCAGACGTCGATGATCTGGTTGTAACGTTCGTTGTTGGTGATCAGACCCATGTTGTAGTCCTCCATGATGGAGTCCGAACGCTCGTAACCCTCCTGCACGAGTTTCTCCTTCTCTTCGGGGATAATC
This sequence comes from Alistipes sp. HGB5, assembly GCF_000183485.2. Classification (NCBI taxonomy): domain Bacteria; kingdom Pseudomonadati; phylum Bacteroidota; class Bacteroidia; order Bacteroidales; family Rikenellaceae; genus Alistipes; species Alistipes sp. HGB5. Next base: position 104,216 of record NZ_AENZ01000009.1, read on the forward strand.
ACGGCGTCGAGGTTGAACGACAGACCGCCGCGGAAGGCCATCTGGTAACCCATGTGCTTGATATCGTCGAGGAAAGCGGCCACCTTGTCGGCACCGGCCTTCTTCATCACTACGGCGATGATGTCGCGCAGCGAACGCTTCGTGAGGATTTCGTTGATATAACCGACCTCCTTGGGCACCACCTGATTGAAGAGGATGCGGCCGATGGTCGTCTCCTTCAATTCGGTAATCGGATTGCCGTTCTCGTCGATGTCGTCCACCAGACACTTCACGATGGCGTGCAGGTCCGCCTGACGCTCGTTGTAGGCGATAATAGCCTCCTCAGGACCGTAAAATACGCGGCCTTCGCCCTTCACGCCCTTGCGGGGTTTGGTGATGTAGTACAGACCGAGGACCATGTCCTGCGACGGCACGGTGATAGGCGCGCCGTTGGCGGGGTTAAGGACGTTGTGCGAACCGAGCATCAGCAGCTGGGCCTCCAGAATGGCGGCATTTCCCAGCGGCAGGTGCACGGCCATCTGGTCGCCGTCGAAGTCGGCGTTGAACGCCGTACATGCCAGCGGGTGGAGCTGCATTGCCTTGCCCTCGATCAGCTTGGGCTGGAACGCCTGAATACCCAGACGGTGCAGGGTCGGGGCGCGGTTCATCAGCACGGGGTGTCCCTTTATGACATTCTCCAGAATACCCCAGATCACGGGGTCTTTCCGGTCGATGATTTTCTTCGCGGATTTCACCGTCTTCACGATGCCGCGCTCGATGAGCTTGCGGATCACGAACGGCTTGTAAAGCTCGGCCGCCATGTCCTTCGGAATACCCATCTCGTGCATCTTCAGCTCAGGGCCGACGACGATGACCGAACGGGCCGAATAATCGACACGCTTACCCAGCAGGTTCTGACGGAAACGTCCCTGCTTGCCCTTGAGCGAATCCGACAGCGACTTGAGCGGACGGTTCGACTCGTTCTTCACGGCGTTGCTCTTGCGCGAGTTGTCGAACAGCGAATCGACAGCCTCCTGCAGCATGCGCTTCTCGTTGCGCAGAATCACCTCCGGAGCCTTGATCTCGATGAGCCGCTTCAGACGGTTGTTGCGGATGATGACACGACGGTAAAGGTCGTTCAGGTCCGACGTGGCGAAACGGCCGCCGTCCAGCGGCACCAGCGGACGCAGTTCGGGCGGAATGACCGGGATGACGTTCAGCACCATCCATTCGGGCTTGTTCTTACCCTCCGACGCGCGGAACGACTCGATGACGTTCAGGCACTTGAGGGCTTCGCTCTTACGCTGCTGCGAAGTCTCGGTCGAAGCCTTGTGACGCAGCGCGTAAGACATCGAATCGAGGTCCACGGTCTTCAGAAGCGTGTAGATCGCCTCGGCGCCCATCTGCGCGACGAACTTGTTGGGATCGCTGTCATCCAGCGCCTGATTGCCCTTCGGCAGCGCGGCCAGCACGTCGAGATACTCCTTCTCCGAAAGCGTGGCCAGACGCTCGATGCCCTGCTCGGCGGCGGCGCCGGCGTTGATCACGACATAACGCTCGTAATAGATGATCGCCTCCAGCTTCTTAGACGGAATACCCAGCAGGTAACCGATCTTCGAGGGCAGCGAACGGAAGTACCAGATGTGAACCACGGGCACGACCAGCGAAATGTGGCCCATACGCTCGCGGCGCACCTTCTTCTCGGTCACCTCCACACCGCAGCGGTCGCAGACGATACCCTTGTAGCGGATACGCTTGTACTTGCCGCAATGGCATTCGTAGTCCTTGACGGGACCGAAAATGCGTTCGCAGAACAGACCGTCGCGCTCAGGCTTGTAGGTACGATAGTTAATGGTTTCGGGCTTGAGCACCTCGCCGCTCGACTGGGCCAGAATCTCCTCAGGGGAGGCCAAGCCAATCGAAATGCGGCTGTAACCATTGTTCGTCTTATTGTCTTTGGAAATTGACATATTTGTTCTTCGTTTTTCTTATCCTCAAATTATACCTTATTCGAGTTTGACCGACAGGGCCAGACCGCGAAGCTCGTGCAGCAGCACGTTCATAGCCTCCGGAATACCCGGTTTGGGCAGGTTCTCGCCCTTGACGATCGCCTCGTAAGCCTTGGCGCGGCCCATCACGTCGTCGGACTTGATGGTCAGGATCTCCTGCAGGATGTTGGCGGCGCCGAAGCCTTCGAGCGCCCAAACCTCCATCTCACCGAAACGCTGGCCGCCGAACTGGGCCTTACCGCCGAGCGGCTGCTGCGTGATGAGCGAATAGGGACCGATCGAACGGGCGTGCATCTTGTCGTCGATCATGTGGCCGAGCTTGAGCATGTAGATCACGCCCACCGTCGCCGGCTGGTCGAACATTTCGCCCGTGCCGCCGTCGTAGAGGTACGTACGGCCGCTGTGCGGAATACCCGCCTTGGCCGTGTACTCGTTGATCTGGTCGAGCGACGCACCGTCGAAGATCGGCGTTGCGAACTTCAGGCCCAGTTCACGGCCCGCCCATCCGAGCACGGTCTCGTAAATCTGTCCGAGGTTCATTCGCGAAGGCACGCCCAGCGGGTTCAGACAGATATCGACGATCGTACCGTCTTCGAGGAACGGCATGTCCTCGTCGCGCACGATACGGGCTACGATACCCTTGTTGCCGTGGCGTCCTGCCATCTTGTCGCCCACCTTGAGCTTGCGCTTCTTGGCAATGTAGACCTTGGCCATCTGAATGACGCCCGTCTGCGGAAGCTCGTCGCCGTTGGTGATGTTGTACTTCTCACGCTTGATGGCGGCGTCGGCCTTCTTCCATTCGATGGTATAATTGTTAATGGTAGCTTCGATCAGCGCATCGGTGTGGGCGTCGCCCGTCCACTTGCAGGTGCCGAGATTCAGATAACCCATCACCACGCCGGTCTTCTCGTCCGTGGTCTTGCGGGCGATCTCCTCCAGCATCTTCTGCGAGAATTTCGTGCCTGCGGGATAGAGTTCCACGCCGAAGTAGTCGGTGACGCCGGTCGTGGTCTTGCCCTGAAGCAGGGTCCACAACTTGGCCACCAGCCGTTTGGTCAGCTCCGCAATCTCGGCTGCGAACTTCTCGTCGAGTTTCTCGATCTGCACCTTCTCGGCGCTCTTGCCCTTCTTGCCCTCCTTGTTGGCACGGCTGTAGAGCTTCGTGTCGATCACCACGCCGTGCAGCGAAGGCTGCGCCTTGAGCGAGGCGTCCTTCACGTCGCCGGCCTTGTCGCCGAAGATGGCGCGGAGCAGCTTCTCCTCAGGCGAAGGATCGCTCTCGCCCTTCGGGGTGATCTTACCGATCAGGATGTCGCCCGGATGCACGTTGGCGCCGATACGGATGATACCGTTCGCGTCGAGGTCCTTGGTGGCGTCCTCGCTCACGTTCGGAATGTCCGAAGTCAGCTCCTCGACACCGCGCTTGGTGTCGCGCACCTCCATGATGTACTCGTCGACGTGCACCGACGTGAAGATGTCCTCACGCTGGATACGCTCCGAAATCACGATGGCGTCCTCGAAGTTGTAACCCTTCCAAGGCATGAACGCCACCTTCAGGTTGCGGCCCAGAGCCAGCTCGCCGTGCTGCGTCGAATAGCCTTCGGTAAGGATCTGTCCCTTCACGACCTTGTCGCCCGTCAGTACGATGGGCTTCAGGGTGATGGAAGTATTCTGGTTGGTACGGCGGTAGCGCGGAAGCTCGTATGTGGTCACTTCCGGCTCGAACGACGCCAGAATCTCGTCTTCCGTACGCTCGTACCTGATCTGTATCTTCGTCGCGTCGGCGAAAGTCACTTCGCCGTCGCCTTCGGCCACGATCTGGATGCGGCTGTCAGAGATCATGTCCTTCTCGATGCCCGTGCCGACGATAGGAGCGTCCGTAGTCACCAGAGGCACGGCCTGACGCATCATGTTCGAACCCATCAGGGCGCGGTTGGCGTCGTCGTGTTCGAGGAACGGGATAAGGCTCGCGGCGATCGAAGCGATCTGGTTCGGAGCCACGTCCATCAGATTCACCTCCTCGGCGGTAACCACCGGGAAGTCGGCGCCTTCGCGCGCCTTGATACGGTCGGGCTGCAGGAAGTGGCCTTCGTCGTCGATCGGCATGTTCGCCTGCGCGACGATCTTGCCCTCCTCCTCTTCGGCCGAGTAGTAGCGGATGTCGTCGTTGTTCATGTCGATCTGTCCGTTCTCGACTTTCCGGTAGGGAGTCTCGATGAATCCCATCGGCGAAATCTTCGCATAAACGCAGAGCGACGAAATCAGACCGATGTTCGGGCCTTCCGGCGACTCGATCGGGCAGAGACGGCCGTAATGCGTGTAGTGTACGTCTCGCACCTCGAAACCGGCGCGGTCACGCGACAGACCGCCGGGGCCGAGGGCCGACAGACGGCGCTTGTGCGTAATTTCGGCCAGCGGGTTGATCTGGTCCATGAACTGCGAGAGCTGCGAAGTGCCGAAGAACGAGTTGATCACCGAAGACAACGTCTTGGCGTTGATCAGATCCACCGGCGTAAACACCTCGTTGTCACGCACGTTCATACGCTCGCGGATCGTACGCGCCATGCGCACGAAACCTACCGAGAACTGATTCGACAGCTGTTCGCCCACGGTGCGCACGCGGCGGTTCGACAGGTGGTCGATATCGTCCACGTCGGCCTTGGAGTTGATCAGCTGGATCAGGTATTTGATAATGGCGATGATGTCCTCGCGCGTCAACGTGCGAATGGCCGGATCGGTATCCAGATCCAGCTTCTTGTTGATGCGGTAGCGGCCCACGTCGCCCAAGTCGTAGCGCTTGTCCGAGAAGAACAGCTTCTCGATGACGTCGCGCGCCGTCGCCTCATCGGGCGGCTCCGAAGCGCGCAGCTGCCTGTAGATGTAAACGACAGCCTCCTTCTCGGAGTTGCAGGGGTCTTTCTGCAGGGTATTGTATATGATCGAGAAGTCGATGCCCGACAGGCTCTCCTTATGCAGGAGGATCGTCTTGGCGCCGCTTTCGAGAATCTGGTCCACATGTTCCTCTTCGAGGACCGTCTCGCGGTCCACGATAACGTTGTTGCGCTCGATGGAAACCACCTCGCCCGTGTCTTCGTCCACGAAGTCCTCGACCCACGTCGAAAGCACGCGTGCGGCGAGCTTGCGGCCCACAGCCTTCTTGAGGTTGGCCTTCGTGACCTTCACTTCGTCCGCCAGATCGAAGATTTCGAGAATCTGCTGGTCCGCCTCGTAGCCGATGGCGCGCAGCAGCGTGGTGACGGGAAGCTTCTTCTTACGGTCGATGTAGGCATACATCACGTTGTTGATGTCCGTTGCAAATTCGATCCACGAACCCTTGAAAGGAATGATACGCGCCGAATAGAGCTTCGTGCCGTTGGTGTGCATGCTCTGTCCGAAGAACACGCCCGGTGAACGGTGCAGCTGGGATACGATGACACGCTCCGCACCGTTGATGACGAACGTACCGCGTTCGGTCATATAGGGAATCGTACCGAAGTACACATCCTGAACGACGACACCGAAATCTTCGTGCTCGTCGTCCGTGCAGTAAAGCTTGAGTTTGGCTTTCAGGGGAACGCTGTACGTCAGCCCGCGCTCCAGACACTCCTCGATCGAGTAGCGCGGCGGGTCGATATAGTAGTCGATGAACTCCAGAACGAAATTGTTCCGGGTATCCGTAATGGGGAAATTCTCCTGAAACACCTTGTACAGCCCCTCGTTTTTACGATTTTCGGCCGTGGTGTCCATCTGGAAAAAGTCCCGGAATGATTTAAGCTGTACCTCCAGCAGATCGGGATAAGGCACCCGGTTCTTGACTGTAGAAAAGCTAATTCTTTGTTGTGTTTTTGCTGTGGACATCGTAAAATCCAAATTATGTTGAAGTGTAATTCTGGTGGGTTACGCTCCCCCGCGTTGCCGGGTATTTATTATCCCGCCAATGCCCCCGTTTGCAGGCGTATTTCGCCCCGGGAGCATCCTTTCTTCCAAAGAGTGGACACAGCTCCTGCTCGGCACTTCCAGTCTTTAGACCAAGAAAAGGCATAGAGCTTACACGCCGGTAAGCCCTATACCTGAATCGTCTGAAACGACTTAAGCAGCAATGCTACTTAAGCTCAACTTCAGCACCAGCCTCCTCAAGCTGAGCCTTGATCGACTCGGCCTCTTCCTTGGAGACACCCTCTTTAACAGCCTTGGGAGCGCCGTCAACGAGAGCTTTAGCGTCGCCCAGCGAAAGACCAGCGAGGTCCTTAACGACCTTGATAACCTGAAGTTTTGCCTGACCGGCGGTCTTCAGAATCACGTCGAAAGTCGACTTCTCGGCGGCAGCAGCCTCGCCTGCGCCAGCAGCGGGAGCTGCAACGGCAACAGCGGCAGCAGCCGGTTCAATGCCATACTCCTCCTTGAGGATGGTAGCCAATTCGTTTACCTCGGTAACCTTGAGGTTTACCAGTTCTTCAGCAAGTTTCTTTACGTCTGCCATAGTTGTAAGCTTATTAAATTTTGTTTAATTCTTGATTGTGATTAGTTGTTTCTCGATTCGAGCGTCTTCACGATGCCCGCAATCTTTTGGCCTGCATTAGCCTGCAATGCAGAAATAACATTCTTCGCAGGAGACTGGAGCAGTGCGATGATATCGCCGATAAGCTCCTCCTTCGACTTGATGTTACACAGAGCGTCCAGCTGATCGTCGCCCACGTAAACGCATCCCTCGGCGAAAGCCGCTTTCAGAACGGGTTTGTCGGACTTCTTGCGGAATTCCTTGATCAGGACCGCAGGAGCCTTCGCAACGTTGGCGAACATAATCGAGGTCGGACCCTCCAATACTTTTACCAGATCAGCGTCAGCCTTCTCCACCTTCTCCAGCGCCTTGCCCAGCAGCGTGTTCTTCACGACTACCAGTTTGACGTCGTTTTCGAAGCACTTGCGGCGCAGGGCAGCGGTCTGCTCTGCGTCAAGCGCCGCGATGTCGGCGATATAGAAGTGAGGATAAGCTTGGAGCTGCTCGGCAATGGCGTTAATAACGACCAGTTTTTCTTCCTTTGTCATCTCTTCTCTCCTCCTTCTTATTTGGTTTCTACTGATTTGGAATCAATCTGCAAGCCGGGACTCATCGTGGTCGAGAGATAAATACTCTTCACATAAGAACCTTTCGCAGCAGCCGGTTTCAGTTTGAGAATCATGTTCAGCACCTCTTTCGCGTTGTCCACGATCTGATCGGCCGAGAACGAAACCTTACCTACCGAAGTGTGAATGATACCGAATTTGTCGACCTTGAAGTCGATCTTACCCGATTTCACTTCCTGAACGGCTTTGCCCACCTCCATCGTAACCGTACCGGTCTTGGGGTTAGGCATCAGGCCGCGGGGACCCAGAATACGGCCCAGCGCACCAACCTTGCCCATTACGTTCGGCGTGCAGATGATAACGTCAACGTCGGTCCAGCCGCCCTTGATCTTATCAACAAACTCGTCCAAACCTACGTAATCGGCGCCGGCAGCCTGAGCCTCAGCCTCCTTCTCAGGAGTACAGAGCACCAGCACGCGCACCTGCTTACCCGTACCGTGGGGCAGCGTCACAACGCCGCGGACCATCTGATTGGCCTTGCGGGGATCGACTCCCAGACGCACGTCGATATCAACCGAAGCGTCGAATTTCGTGAACGTAATCTCCTTCAGAAGAGCGGCAGCCTCCGAGAGCTTGTAAGCCTTATTGGCTTCCACCTTGGCGTAGGCGATCTTTTGATTTTTTGTCAACTTACTCATCTTCGATTACATATTAGGAAATTCACCGACGACGTTGATACCCATACTGCGAGCGGTACCAGCGATCATACGCATAGCAGCCTCTAAGGTAAAGCAGTTCATGTCAGGCATTTTGTCCTGAGCGATCTCGCGCACCTGATCCCACGTCACCTGACCGACCTTGTCGCGGTTAGGCTGTGCGGAACCCTTCTGCACTTTGGCTGCTTCCTTGAGCTGAATAGCTACAGGCGGCTGTTTTACAACAAAGTCGAACGACTTATCGCTGTAAACCGTGATGATGACCGGGAGAACCTTCCCTGCCTTGTCCTGGGTACGCGCATTGAACTGCTTACAGAAGTCCATGATATTGACTCCCTTAGAACCCAATGCGGGACCAACCGGGGGCGAAGGATTGGCGGCACCACCTTTGATCTGCAATTTAATAAATGCAGCAACCTCTTTTGCCATAGTTTTCCTTGGTTAATTATTCTTTTTCTACTTGTGTGAAACCCAACTCCATAGGAGTCTTGCGCCCGAATATCTTCACCGATACCGTGAGTTTCTTGCGCTCGTTGTCGACGGCCTCGATGGTACCCTGGAAGCTTGAGAAAGGGCCATCGGTGACCTTGACGGTCTCGCCGACAAAGAATGGTATTTCGTTCTCCTCCTCCATGGCGTTCATCTCATCGACGCGGCCGAGGATGCGGGCCACCTCCTGCGGACGCAGCGGCGTGGCATTCATCTTGCGACTGTCTTCCTTGGTATCGCCGAGGAAACCCAGCACATTGGGAGTGTTACGAATTATAATCGGAATCTGACCTACAAACGCGGCCTCCACCAATACGTAGCCCGGATAAGAAACCTTCTCCTTGGAGACTTTCTTTCCGTTGCGGATGGTGTATACCTTTTCGGTGGGAATCAGCACCTGAGATATGTACTCCTCCAGATTATTATGGCGGATTTCGGCCTCGATATACTCTTTGACCTTGTTTTCCTTACCGCCGATAGCCCGGACGACATACCACTGCTTCTTAATCTCGCTCATCGTTTCAGCAACAATTAACGGCCAAGATTACCCAGTGTCTTGTAAATGACGGCCATCAGGTTCTCGAACGTCAGGTCCATAGCCAGCACGACAATGGCGAAAATGACCGAAGCCACCATCACGACGATCGTAGAGCTCTGGAGCTGCGGAAACGTGGGCCACGTCACCTTGTTTACAAGCTCGTTGTAGGATTCTTTAACGTAATTGAACATACTTTTTTCTTTTACTCTTTGGCAGGAGCAGAGAGATTCGAACTCCCATCAACGGTTTTGGAGACCGCTATTCTACCCTTGAACTATGCTCCTAAAAGCGGGAAGCGGTGCGGAACACCGCTTCCCTATAGGTTGTGAAAATTATTTCACGATCTTCAGGATCTGACCTGCACCTACCGTACGGCCACCCTCGCGGATTGCGAAACGCAGACCTTCGTTGATAGCTACCGGGTAGATCAGCTTCACGGTGATGGTCACGTGGTCGCCGGGCATAACCATGTCTACGCCTGCGGGCAGGTGAACCTCACCGGTCACGTCCATCGTACGCAGATAGAACTGGGGACGATAGTTGTTGTGGAACGGCGTGTGACGGCCACCCTCTTCCTTCTTCAGGATGTAGACCTCAGCCTCGAACTCGGTGTGCGGGGTGATCGAGCCGGGTTTAGCGACTACCATACCGCGCTTAACCTCTTTCTTGTCGATACCGCGGAGCAGCAGACCTACGTTGTCGCCGGCCTCGCCCTCGTCGAGCAGCTTGCGGAACATCTCGACACCCGTACAGGTCGAAGTCAGGGTCTTCTCCTCAAGACCTACGATCTCGACGGGATCGCCTACGTGGATGATACCGGTCTCGATACGGCCCGTTACAACGGTACCGCGGCCGGTGATCGAGAACACGTCCTCGACAGGCATCAGGAACGGCTTCTCGTTCTCACGCTGCGGGATCGGAATATACTCGTCAACAGCGTTCATCAGCTCCATGATCTTGTCCTCCCATGCCGGCTCGCCGTTCAGGCCGCCGAGTGCGGAACCGCGGATAACGGGAGCGTTGTCGCCGTCATATTCGTATTTCGAAAGCAGGTCGCGAACCTCCATCTCGACGAGGTCGAGCATTTCGGGGTCGTCCACCATGTCGCACTTGTTCAGGAAAACAACGATGCGGGGAACGTTCACCTGACGGGCGAGCAGCACGTGCTCGTTGGTCTGGGGCATCGGGCCGTCCGTTGCGGCAACTACCAGAATGGCACCGTCCATCTGAGCGGCACCGGTAACCATGTTCTTCACATAGTCGGCGTGTCCGGGGCAGTCTACGTGAGCATAGTGGCGGTTGGCCGTCTGGTACTCAACGTGCGAGGTGTTGATCGTGATACCACGCTCTTTCTCCTCAGGAGCGTTGTCGATGGAGTCGAACGAACGAAGCTCCGACAGACCTTTCTTAGCCAGAACGGTCGTGATAGCAGCGGTAAGGGTGGTCTTACCGTGGTCAACGTGTCCGATGGTACCGATGTTCACATGCGGTTTCGAACGGTCGAATTTTTCTTTTGCCATAGTATTAAGTATTTAAAGTATTGTTAAAAATTGCTTTAAAGTTTTAAAAATTCATTTCGCAGAACGAGCGGGCGACACAAACTCCCCTATCAACCGATAGGAGACGTCCGTATCACACGCTTCTGCGTCTTGAGCGGAAGACGAGGCTCAAACTCGCGACCCTCAGCTTGGAAGGCTGATGCTCTATCAACTGAGCTACTTCCGCAAAAATATACCGTATCAGAGTCTACCCTTTCCTCCGCGCCGTCCGTCGATCGGACACCGCCGAAGATCTTGCAACTCCAACCGGCACTCTTTCTTAGTGGGAAGTGATGGATTCGAACCACCGAAGGCGTAAGCCAGCAGATTTACAGTCTGCCCCATTTGGCCACTCTGGTAACTTCCCAAGTTGTCTGCCCCTGAAAGATCGGCTCGCTTTTTGCGCGGGTCTTCCCCGTGAGGCTTTCGTTGCGCCGCTGCTCGTGTTCCGGAAGACCTTCGTCTTTCCGCTTCTCTTGCATCGGCTGTCCGAGCCGATGGAGGGATTCGAACCCCCGACCAGCTGATTACAAATCAGCTGCTCTGGCCAACTGAGCTACATCGGCAAAATCAACCGTTTTGGATTGCAAAAGTAGGCATAAAAAATTTACCGGCCAAATTATTTCCAATAAATTTTTCACTTTTTTACTCTTCTCAAAGAACGTCGGTCTACCGCCTTTTTTACAGGGGTGAAATCGGGTGCAAAGATAGGAAAAGTTTTATATTTTACAACAGCTTCTGCAAAAAATATCACCCTCCGCACCCAAGGTTATTACCGTTCCGCCCCTGCACGCTCCGAAACCGCAGTTCCTGCGGGTGCAAAACGCTCCGACACCTATTTAATATATAAAAAAACAGCTTCCCCGATTTTTCACTACCTTTGCAGCCAAAACCGGCATATACCATGAAAACGATTCCACTGTTCGACGACTTCTCGCTGCGTTCGCTGCGCAGCGGGGACGCCCCTGCGATTTTCGGCGCCATAGACACCCAGCGCGAACACCTCGGACGCTGGCTCCCGTTCGTGGCGGCGACGCACCGCGTGGAGCAAACACAGGAGGTCGTCGCAGGGATGCTGAACGACACGGCAAACCCGGTCTTCACGATCCGGAGCGGAGATGCGTTCGCAGGACTGATCGGCTTCAAATCGGCGGACAGCACGACGCGCACCATCGAAATCGGCTACTGGCTCCGCAGCGAGTTTCAGGGCCGGGGGATCATGACGTCCGCCGTGCAGGCGCTCTGCCGGCTCGCTTTCGAAGAGATGGGCATGGAACGCATCGAAATACGCTGCGCACTGGGCAACTACCGTAGCAACCGCATTCCCCAGCGGCTCGGATTCGCGCTCGACCGGGTGGAAGTCCGGGGAGAACGACTTGCCGACGGGGAGTTCGTCGATCTGAACGTCTACCTGCTGGAGCGCTGAAAAAGAAGCGGAGAAGCCCACAGCCTCTCCGTTTCCACAATCCGACAACAAACCCAAGCTGCCGGCATATGCTCTCCGTCTGCGGACGGTACGGGACAAATCCCCTACTACCCCTCCTTTATGGATGCGATCAGCTGCGCGGGCGTCGCCTGCAGGTAATTCTTGCAGAACCGGCTGAACTGCGTATAATGGCGGAATCCATACTTGTTCATCAGCACCTTCGTGCTGTCCTCGCCGTCGCGGATATCCGTAAAGATCTTCAGCGCCTTCTGGCGCATCATCCAATGATAGACGCTGTCGTTGAAGTGCTCGGCGAAGCGGCGCTTGAAGACCGAAAGGCTCATGCCCGCAAGCGCGGCCAGCTCCGCCACGCCCTGCGCCTTGTCGTAATTGTTGCACACGAACACGCGGAAGTTATCCTGCGGCTGAATCATCGACTGGAAGAAATAAGCATGCTCCGTCGGGGTATACAGCACCTTGATCATCATGAAAAGCTCCGTAGCCTTCATTTTGTGGTAACGGGCGCACTCGCTCAGCTCCGGAACGGCGAACAGATCGCAGAGCAGGCGTTCGATCGTAGGATGCATCGAAAGCCGCGGCACTGCTTCGGTCGGGATGACCGTATCGTAGGGCATCACCTTATCGAAGATATCCTGTTCGCAGAACTCGATGCGGTGAATCAGCGATAGCACGACGACATGGGCGTCGTCCTGCGCCGTGGTGACGAAACGTTCGCCCCTCGCCAGACATACGTATTGTTTCGACGTCACAAGCCGCACCGTATCCCCATGCTCCATCATCAGCGAACCCGACATCACGAAAAGAATGCGCACCATGCGGTCTGCGGGAAAAGTCACCCCTTCTCCTGCTGAAAAAGAAATTTGCGCGAAACGGCAGTAATTCGAATCGCCTATGCGGCGAAACGGCGCAGGAAACGTAGGACAACTACTACAATCCGCAGGGCAATTCTCTTTCAAACCGGCCTCCACAAACTGCGGTTTGATTTGATAATCCATATTACAACTATGTATATTTTTTATTGTCCAAATGTACGTAAAAAAAATAAAAATGACAAAACAGAACACCGCGCATCGCAAATAACGGTTCGTCTCCATTCCGATCCGAATCAAAAAACGTGTCCGGCATGCCATACACCGCCCGTCTCTGACAAAATACATCCATTATCCGCCCCATCTCGGTTTCCTTGCTGAACTCACTCGCTCGCCAAACGAGAGAGGCATCCCGGAATATTCCGGGATGCCTCTCTCATTGCCGCGCGGCGCCGGATCATCCGGCCCGCCGCCCGTTATTTATAGCTTATGATCAGAATCTTCGACGACTCCCAAAAACGGACGGGATCGGTGATGAGCAGTTTCAACACGACCTTGTCGGCATCCGTCACCAACTCGTACGACTCTTCGGGATGCGTCGTCACGACCGAAACCTTTTTCTGCCCGATCGGCACCTCCGACAGCAGCCGCGAATCGGTCTTGGTGAAGCTGTCCAGATTATTGGTCTTATTGACCGTCAGCGTACGCCCGATGAAACCCTGCTTGTTGATGATCTGCGCCTCACGCAGCTCTTTCTCGGTCCCGACGATGTAATACACCGTATTCAGCTGGTTCTCCAGCTCGACCTTCTCGGTATTCAGGGTTTCGACCTGCTCGCTCCGCACAGCCACCTGCTCGGTCAGGGTCTCCACCTCGACCCCCATCTGGGTGAGATTCTCCCGCAGCCGGGCAATTTCGTTTTTCTTCTCGGCAAGCTGCGCGCTCATGTCCCGAATCATCTTCTCCAGTCCGTCGAGGCGCAGATTGGCTTTGCGCAACTGCGCGACAGCGCTTTGCAGCGAAGCGATCTTGACTTTGTTTTCCCGCAGCAGCCGGTCGATGGCGGCGATATCGTTGTTGATCTCCTCCACGGGACGGCGGCCGCCTTCGGCGTCGCCCGCCACCGAGAGCAGATTCTCACGCGTCCTGATCAGCGCAAGATTCTCGGAAATAGAACTGATGTCCTCGAAAACAGCACTGATCAGCGAATCCTTCGCGCTGACGACCACCGAAAGCGAATCGCGCTGCTCCTCGACCTTGACGACCGTCCCTTTGCTCACACACGACGCCAGAGCCAGCGCAGCCCCCAGCGCCATGACAATTACATGCTTCATAACTTTCTAACGTTTAAGTCATTGTTTGCCTTACGGCGGCAAATATATACATAAAAACGATATCGTGTACAAAAAAATCGGCCCCAGAACGAAAATTCCGGCCGCACCGCCGGTCCTTCCCCGGCATATCCGCACCCCGGCCGCAGAAACGTTCCTACAACCGCCAAACACGCCCTCGACCGCAGGACCGTTCCTCCACGCAGACACTCCCTCGACCGCAAAATAGCTCTCTCTGCAACAAAACGCACCAAAAACAAACGGGCCGCACACAAGTGCAGCCCGTTGTCTCTCAATGCGGAAAGCGCCTATTTCGCGCCTTTCTTATCGTAGCGTTTTGCGTAACGGCTCATAAACTTATCGACGCGACCGGCGGTGTCTACCAACTTCATCTTACCGGTGTAAAACGGGTGCGACGTGTTGGAAATTTCCATCTTATACACGGGATAGGTTTCGCCGTTCACTTCGATGGTCTCTTTTGTCGAAACGGCGGACCGACACAAAAACACGTGGTCGTTGGACATGTCCTTGAACGCCACCAAACGATAATTCTCCGGATGAATACCCTTTTTCATTTCGTTGTTTTTGTTTTAATTGATTGCTTAAGCGGGACAAAGGTACGAATTTATTTGCAACAAACAATACTCCGCCCGATTTTCCGCGAAACTTTTTATCTCCGCACTGCTTCCGCAGCGAAAACGCCCCGCGCCGAAAACCGCGCCGGACGGATAAAAACAGCCCGCAGAAAGGCTCCCAAAGGCCCGCGACAAAATATCCCGAAAATTTCCCGCCGCCGGATAGGTGTTTCGTCCCGCAGCACGGTATTATATTATGACAAACGTCCGCGCCGCGCATGGGCCGGAAAGAAAAAACAACAAAACACCTTAAAACATGAAGAGACTCCTTCTCATCGCGGCCTTCGCCGCACTGACGTCCGCTCAGGGCGCCTTCGCATGGGGCAGGCTGGGACACGCCGCCGTCGCCCGTCTGGCCGAGCAACACCTGACGAAAAAGGCCAAAGCCAATCTGGACAAACTGCTCGACGGCCGCTCGATCGTCTATTACGCTTCGTGGATGGACGATTACAAGCCCCAAATGCTCGTCGATCTGGGCTATACGCCCACCAACGGTCCCCGCATGCACATGCTGCCCCACACCTTCTCGGTGGACGAAAACGGCGAGGTAATCCGCGGCAACCGGCTGCCCGGCGACAAATATCTGGCCAACTGCCTCTATTACGTCGAGCGGGCTGCCGACCGGCTGAAAAACCGCATGCACGAGATGAACGACTCCACGCGGCTGGCCTGCATTCAGGTCATCGTCCACTGTCTGGGGGACATGCACTGCCCCGGACACGTCCGCTGGCCGGACAATCAGGAAATCGGTTACTTCAACGTCGTCCTCAAAGGCAGCGAAATCCGCTACCACACGATCTGGGACACCCCGATCGTAGCGACGACCCACCCGTGGAGCTTCTCCGATCTGGCCTTCCAGCTCGACCGCTACACCGAAGAACAGCAGCGGGCGGCGATCGCCGGCGACATCTACGACTGGGGCCGCGAGTCGGCCGCAAACTCGAAATGCATCTACGACGTGAAGCCGGGCGACAAACTGGGACACGACTTCATCCTGAAATACAAACCGCTGGCCGAAGAGCAGCTCGCCAAAGCCGGCTACCGGCTGGCCAAGGTCCTCAACGACATTTTCGACCGTCAGTAATCCCCCGCCGCGACCTGCCCGGACCTAAAAAATCTCCGCGTCATATTGGGAATTCGGATTTGTTTTGCTATATTTGTGCCCGCGGTTTGGGCACACAGCCGCCGGACGGACCCATAGCTCAGTCGGTTAGAGCAGCGGACTCATAATCCGAAGGTCGTGGGATCATGCCCCTCTGGGTCCACTGAAAATCAAAGATCTGCAGAAATGCAGGTCTTTTTTTCTTATTTGCAGGGCACATCCGACCGAACAGCCAATCGGCACGTGTGGAATCCCCGATTTCGGCATCCATAGAATTCTCCGGGCACACGCCTGCGCAGTTTTTCCCGTCCGGCGACGCAAAACACAAAAAAAATCGCGGCGCCCCGAAGCTCCCCGGCCGAGAAATTTGCGCGGGAATTTTGCCGGCGGGTGCAGGGATTCTCCCGATTTTTTGTTACCTTTGCGGAAAAATAAGATTATTAATCCATTCACAGCATCACCATGGAATTCGAAGGAACAGTTTACAAAATAATGCCCGTGACAAAAGGAACGTCGGCACGCGGCGAATGGCAGCGTCAGGACGTGGTCTTCGAGATGAACGAAGGTTCGTTCGCCCGCAAGATCTGCGTCACGTTTTTCAACAAGCCCGACGACGTGGCCCGTCTGAAAGAGGGTGCGGCCTACACCGTCTCGGTCAATATCGAGTCGCGCGAATACAACGGCCGCTGGTATACCGACATCCGCGCATGGCGTCTCCAGCCCAAACAGGCCGAAGTTCCCGGCGCAGGCCCGATGCCCGACATGCCGCCCATCGCCGAGGAGCCCTCTTATGCATCGTCGCCCGCCGAGGTGGACGACCTGCCGTTCTAAAGCGGACGGAAAACATACAAGGCGGCTGGGATCTCCAGCCGCCTTTTTCATTTCAAAATCACCGCCATGCAACCGATCGTTCCCGACACGACACCCCCGCCTGCAACCGACATCCGACCGCTCCGCAAAGCGGAAATCCCGGCGGCTTCCGCGCTCGTCCGCCGCGTTTTCGCAGAATTCGAAGCCCCCGATTACGCGCAGGAAGGCATCGACGTCTTTCACCGGTTCATTGCCCCGGAAGCCATGACGGAACAGTTTCGCACCGGCGCGCTGATGCTATGGGGAGCATTCCGGCAGGATACGCTGGCCGGCGTCGCCGCGGTCAGAAACCATAGCCACATCAGCCTGCTCTTCGTGGACGCATCCTGTCACCGGCAGGGCATCGCACGCGCCTTGTTCAGCGCAGTACGCGACTTCTGCAGCACCGATCCGGCGGTTTCCCGCATCACCGTCAACTCGTCGCCCTATGCCGTCGAAATATACCGCAGACTGGGATTCACCGCAACCGACGCCGAACGCGTCACGGACGGAATCCGTTTTACTCCGATGACATACCTATTATAACAGCGGCCGCAGCGGACGCCCCCTCCCGATGCCGGCACAATGACAAACAGGGCGGACCCCGCACGGGGTCCGCCCTGTCATATTCGGAATCTCAGCCGCCTATTTTGCGGGGGCCACCTCCGGAGTCTCGGCCGTCGCCGTCGAATCCGCCGGAGCGGGTTCCTCGAAAGGAACGACGTCGATCAGCTCCACCTCGAACTCAAGCGCCTCGTTGGGACCGATGTCACGGCCGGCGCCGCGTGCGCCGTAAGCCAGATCGGCGGGAATCCAGAGCGTAATCGTGCCGCCCTTGCCGACCAGCTGCAGGCCCTCGGTCCAACCCTTGATCACGCGGTTAAGCGGGAATTCGGCCTCCGTATCGGCCTCCTTGGGCGTGCCGTCCTCGTTGAAGCCGTCGGGATTCTGCTTGCGGATCATCTCCTGCTGCTCTTTCGGGCGGTTTGCGAATTTCGAAGTGTCGAACACCTTGCCTTCACGCGTGCGGCCCGTGTAATGCACCTTCACCACGTCGCGCGGATCCTTCGGCATCATCGAAGCGTCGCCCTGCTTGGTAACCTTGTAAAGCAGGCCCGACTCGGTCTTCTTCACGCCCGACTTCTTCTCGATCTTCTCCAGCCACGCCTTCGAAGCCTCGGCGTTCTCGGCCGGACGCTTCACCATGAAGTAGTACTGCAGATACTGGTTCACGGCATCCTCGGCCATCTTCGCCTTGCCGTCGCGCACGTCCTGCATGGCCTGACCGATCCATACGAGCTGAATGGGCATGCCGCTCTGGCTGATGTTGTAACCGATGTCGTTACCGAACGCATACGAAATCTCGGCACGCTCCTCCTCGCTCTCGAACATGGCGGGATCGGCTGCGGGATACTCGACCTTGGTCGTGTCGCCGCCGGCCAGACGGATGCTGTCCTGCTCGGCACGCTTGGCCGCGATCTCCTGCGCACGCTCGCCGCGCTTGCTCATGAAATATTCGCGCAGCATGTCGAGCGACTTGTCGTGCTCCTGCGCGGCCTTACCCATGGCACCTTCCTTGATACCTTTGTCGATGGCCTTGAAATCGAAGGGAATGTCCTTCATCTCGTGATTCATGCCGTAGCCGATATTGGCGCCCAGCGAATACGAAAGCGAGTCGAAATCCGAAAGGCTGCCCATACGAACGCCGCCGTCCTTGCCGCCGCAGGCGGTCATGAACGCAGCACCTGCAAGTGCCGCTGCAAAAAGAATTTTTTTCATTGTTTTGTTTTTCAAATATGTTTAATCGTTTGTGCCTGTTAGGGGTTTACCCGCGCAAAGTTATAAAATATTTGGAATAATGGTTTAAAATTAACGGCGTAAATTGCTGCGCCGCGACCAATTCGCATATTTATCGACATCGACAAGCTCGATTTCGTAATACAGCGTGGTATTCGGCTGAATTCCCAGCTCTTTGTCGCCCTCCGTACCGTAAGCCGCCGAGGAGGGAATCCACGCGTTGATCTTTCCGCCCCTGCCGACCAGTTTGACGCTCTCCTTCATGCCCTTGAGCAGGCCGCCGAGCGTCGTGCGCAGCGTATCGCCCCGCTCATAGGAGGAGTAGACGTCCCGGCCGTCGGCCGTGCGGATCAGGTAGCGGAGCGCAATGCTGTCACGGTCCGAAGCGGGTATCTGCTCCTGATCGCCCAGCACCTCGACCGTATAGGTCACGCCCGATGCGGTGCGGGCGTAGTTGCG
Organism: Alistipes sp. HGB5; assembly: GCF_000183485.2. Taxonomy (NCBI): domain Bacteria; kingdom Pseudomonadati; phylum Bacteroidota; class Bacteroidia; order Bacteroidales; family Rikenellaceae; genus Alistipes; species Alistipes sp. HGB5. The sequence continues at coordinate 122,978 of NZ_AENZ01000009.1, forward strand.
GTTCGCCTTGAGGATATCCTGCAGGAACTGCTCCTCGTAGGCGCGGGCTTTCTCCGGCAGCGCATAATTCATATAGCGCAGGTAGAAAACCTCGGCGTCGGCCGCCGAGAATTTGGTCCCTTGGCGGAACACGTCGCGGATGCCTTCGCATACGGCGTTCACGTTGATCGTCGAATCCATCTTCATCAGGTTCATGCCCACGTTCATACCGATCACATAGGCCACCGAATCGGTGTCGGTCTTGAGCTTCACGCCCCCGCCCGTCTTTTTGGAGCAGGCCCCGGCCAGCAGCGCCGCGGCCGTCAGGACAACTAATGTCTTACGCATATCAGGTTCGTTTTTTCGAAAAAATCAGTATCAGCAGGCTGCCCGCGACGGCGGCGGCCGTCGAGCCCATCAGGATCGCGATTTTACCCCGGTCGATCAGGTCGGGTTCGGTGTAGGCCAGCGCATCGACGAACAGCGACATCGTGAACCCGATACCGCCCAGACACCCCACGGCGAAGAGCATGCGCCACGTCGCCCCTTCGGGCAGCTCGGCCAGCCCCGACTTCACGGCGCCCCAGCTCGCAAGAAATATGCCCAGCGGCTTTCCCACGAGCAGTCCGAAGAAGACGCCCATCCCCACCGATCCGATATCGGGCGACATATGGAAAATATTGAGGTATTCGAGCGACGTGATCTCGACCCCGGCATTCGCCAGCGCGAAAATCGGCATCACGAGGAAGGTCACCGAGGGCGCCAGCGCATGCTCCAGCCGGTAGCTCATGCCCACCGAGTCGGCCGCGAGATTACGCATGCGGCGCAGGTAGAACCGGTGGTTTTCGTTGGGAAAATCCTCGCCCGAAGTGCCGGCGGCGAGCATCAGCGCCTTCAGATGGCGCATCTTGTGCACGAAATACTCCTTGCTGTAACGGGGCGTCATCGGAATCAGCATGGCCATCGCCACGCCCGAAATGGTCGAGTGGACGCCCGAATAGTAGAACAGCCCCCACACCACCACGGCCGGCACCAGATAGAAGAACATGCGCTTCTCGCCCATCTCCTTCATGAAGTAGACGCCGAGCATGATGACCAGCGCCGCCAGCAGACATCCGATCTGCACCTGCCCGCCGTAGAAGAGCGCGATGACCAGAATGGCTCCGAGGTCGTCGGCGATAGCCAGCGCCGTGAGGAATATCTTGAGCGACACGGGGACCCGGTCGCCGAGCATCGAGAGGATGCCGATGGCGAAGGCGATGTCGGTGGCGGTCGGAATACCCCAGCCGTTGGCGGCCATCGTACCGTGGTTGAAGGCGGTGAAGATGATCGCCGGGAAGAGCATGCCGCCCGCCGCGGCCAGCACCGGGAGGAGGGCCTTTTTGGCCGACGAAAGCTGTCCGCAGACGATCTCGCGTTTTATCTCAAGCCCCACGGCGAAGAAGAAAATCACCATCAGGCCGTCGTTGATCAGTTTCTCGACGGTCATCCCGCGCGGGAACACCCAGTCGATCAGCCCGTCGGGGCTATGCACCATCAGCGAGAGGTCGGTCTCCAGCAGATGACGGTAATAGAGCGAAGTCGCAGGCAGATTGGCCAGCAGCATGGCGATGATCACGCATCCGAGCAGCACGATGCCCCCGGCCCAAGGGGCCTCCATGAAATTACGGCCGCGTATACCGATCATGTGGCGCTCGCGCACCCAGCGGTACATCGAAAATAGTCGCATTTATCGAACGTTTGATTTTAAAGTTAAATTACACAACTTCCACAATACCCGTGCGCCCGTTATGGCGTCGATCCGCTCCTCGCGGGCCGGAGTGACCTCCACCACGTCGAACCCGACGATGCGGCGGCCCGAACGCACGAGGGTGTCCAGCAGCCAGACGGCTTGGTTGAAACCCAGTCCGCCCGCAACGGGAGTCCCCGTGTGGGGACAGTTCTCGTAGGAGAGTCCGTCGATGTCGAAACTCACGTAGACCTCCTGCGGAAGCGTTTCGACGATACGCAGACACTGCGTATCCCACGTTTCGCCGCGAAACCCGGCGGCCGCCAGCGACAGATCGTCGAACAGGACGACGCGGCCGGACGACGCGGCCAGCGCCGCCTCCCGCTCGCTGAAGTCGCGCACGGCGACTTGGGCGATCTTCGTCACCGCAGGCACGTCGCGCAGCACGTTGAACATGATCGAAGCGTGCGAAAACTCGAACCCCTCGTAGGCGTCCCGCAGGTCGCAGTGGGCGTCGATATGCAGGATTCCGAACTCCGCATGCCGTTCGCCGAGCGCGCGGATCAGGCCGTAAGGCGTCGAATGGTCGCCGCCGACCAGCCCGACGAGTTTTCCCGCATCGAGCCAGCGCGCGGCCTGCGCCCCGATGTTGGCGTTCATGGCCGCACACCCTTCGTTCACGCGGCAGATTTTGCGCACCACATAGTCGTCCTCAGGACTGCCGCCCCCTTCGAGGTGGTCGATCACCTTCGCCGCATCGCCGCGCAGGCGCTGCGACTCGTCCAGCAGCGAATAGTCCACGTCGGCCGTGGCGATGCCGCGGCGCCATGCGCCGGGAGCCAGCGGTTCGTGGAAATCGAGCTGCGTCGAGGCCTCGATAATGGCATCGGGAGCGTAAGCCGTCCCCGCTCCGTAGGACACCGTCACGTCCCAAGGCGCCGAGACGATCACCAGCTCGGCCGTCTCCGGTTCGAAAGGCAGCCCGAAATAGGTCCCGTTATCCACACCGACCCCGTCGGGATCGAACGTTTTCTGTTCCATAAGATCCGTTTTAAATGTCAAAGATACAAAAATTTTAATTTTTCCCTATATTTGCTTCCCGTAAAGAGTAGAAATCAGGAAAAAGCCATCAGCCATGAAAATCATCGCCGACAGCGCCATACCCTTTTTGCAGGGGGTCCTCGAACCTTGGGCCGAGGTGCGTTATCTTCCGGGGGCGGAAATCGCGCCGGAGGAGGTGCGCGATGCCGACGCCCTCCTTATCCGCACGCGCACCCGTTGCGACGAGCGGCTGCTCGGCGGCTCCCGCGTCCGTCTGATCGCCACGGCGACCATCGGTTTCGACCACATCGACACGGCGTGGTGCGCGGCGCACGGCATCCGCGTCTGCACGGCCGCCGGCTGCAACGCCAGAGGCGTACTCCAATGGGCGGGGGCGGTGCTGGCCCACCTCGCCCGCACGCAGGGCTGGCAGCCCGCCGGGCGTACGCTGGGCGTCGTCGGCGTGGGACACGTCGGATCGCTCGTGAAGGAGTATGCCGAAACATGGGGCTTCCGGGTCCTCTGCTGCGACCCGCCGCGCGAGGCGCGCGAACACTGCGGCTTCCTGCCGCTGGAGGAGGTCGCCCGCCAAGCCGACATCCTGACGTTCCACACGCCGCTCGACGACACGACGCGCCGCATGGCCGGCGACGCCCTTTTTGCACGGATGAAACCCGGCGCCGTAATCCTGAACTCCTCGCGCGGCGAGGTCGTGGACGGCGCGGCCCTGCTGCGCAGCGGCCTTGCCTGCGTACTCGACGTCTGGGAGCACGAACCCGCCATCGACCGCCGGCTGCTCGCCCGCACACTGCTCGCCACGCCGCACATCGCGGGCTATTCCGAGCAGGGCAAAGCCAATGCCACGGCCATGTCGGTCGATACGCTGGCCCGTTTCTTCGGCCTGCCCCTCGCCGGATGGTACCCGCCTCAGGCCGCCCCTTCGACGCCCCGGCCGATCTCGTGGCAGGAGCTTTGCACCACCATCGGGGGCGCGTTCGACATCGAGGCCCAGAGCCGCAGCCTGAAGGCCCGGCCGGAGGATTTCGAGCCGATGCGCGACCATTACCGCTACCGCCGCGAATACTTTTAGCGAAATCAATTCTTTTTTAGTACCTTTGCGGCCATAAGCGAAACCGCCACTTGAGACCATGTACCGTAGCATCATAAAGCCCATCCTCTTCTCGCTCACCATCGAGCGGGCGCACCGCGCCGTACTGATACTGCTGCGCGCCATCGGGCTGATTCCCGGCGGACGGTGGCTGCTCCGCAAGTGTTACGCCGTGAAACACCCCGCGCTCGAACGCGAGGTCTTCGGCATCAAATTCGCCAACCCCGTCGGGCTGGCCGCAGGTTTCGACCGCAACGGCGAGGCGTTCCGCGAACTGGCGGCCCTCGGTTTCGGATTCGTCGAAGTCGGCACCGTGACGCCGCGCCCGCAGGCGGGCAACCCCCGCCCCCGCGTCTTCCGGCTCCCGAAGGACGAGGCGATCATCAACCGCATCGGGCTTTCGAACCGCGGTCTCGAAAAGACCATCCAGCACCTGCGCCGGCCCCACGAAGGATTCATCGTCGGCTGCAACATCGGCCGCAACACCGCGACCCTCGCCGAAAACGCCGCGGCCGACTACCTCAAACTCTTCCGCAACCTCTACCAGTACGCGGATTACTTCACTGTGAACATCAGCTGCGACAACTCGTGCCGCGAAGGCGCGACGCATACGCGCGAACATATCTTGCGGATTCTCGACCCGTTGTTCGACTTCCGCCGGGGACAGAACCAATACCGCCCGATCATGCTCAAGGTATCGCCCGACATGCCGGACGCCGTGATCGACGAAATCAGCGACATTCTGCTCGAAACGCCCCTCGACGGCATCGTGGCGACCAACGGCACGCACAACCGCGAAGGGCTGCACACCAGCCGCACGACGCTCGACAAGATCGGCAGCGGCCGGCTGAGCGGCGCACCGCTCACGCAGCGGGCCGTGGAGGTCGTGCGCCGCATCCACACCCGTTCGGGCGGCAATTTTCCGATCATCGGCGTGGGCGGCATCATGACCCCCGACGACGCGAAAGCGATGCTCGACGCCGGAGCCGACCTGCTGCAGCTCTACACCGGCTATATCTACAACGGTCCCGGACTGGTGCGCGACATCTGCCGCGCCCTCGTCGCCGACGCCGAAGCGAAAGCCGCGGCGGAGCGGGCGGCAACGGAAAGGGCGGCAACGGAAAGGGCGGCAGCGGAAAGGGCGGCAGCGGAAAAAACAACAGCAAAACCCGCAGCGCAGCAACTCCCCGCAAAACACACGCCCCAGCCCGCCGCAACGGCTCCGGCTCCCGAAAACGCCGAAAACGCCGAACCGGCGCCTGCGGAATCCCGAACTCCGGCGCAATCCGGTCCCGACTCCGAACAGCCGGAGTCCTGAGTCAAAAACACCGCTTATGAAAGCAACGATCATCACTATCGGCGATGAAATCCTCATCGGTCAGATCGTGGATACCAATTCCGTATCCATCGCCCGCCACCTCAACGCCGCAGGCATCGTCGTGCATGAAAAAGTCTCGATCGGCGATGACAGCGCGCAGATCGTCGGGTGCGTGAAACGCGCCCTCGGCCAGTCGGACATCGCAATCATCACCGGCGGACTCGGCCCCACCAAGGACGACATCACCAAAAAGACGCTGGCCGAAATGTTCGGCAGCGAACTCATCCTGAACCAAACCGTCTCCGACCATGTAAAACGGATGCTCGAAGAGCGGGGCATCGAATTCAACGAACTCAACCGCGGACAGGCTCTGGTTCCGGCCTGCTGCACGGTGTTGTTCAACGCGCACGGCACGGCGCCGGGCATGTGGTTCGAACGCGGCGGCAAAGTGGTCGTCTCGCTGCCGGGCGTACCCTACGAAATGGAGCATCTGATGCAGGACGAGGTCATGCCGCGGCTCAAGGCGCACTTCGAACTGCGCCAGATCGTACACCGCACGATGATCACCGCCGGACTGCCCGAATCGATGCTCGCCAAAGCGATCGAAACGTGGGAAAACGCCCTGCCGCCCTACCTGAAGCTGGCCTACCTGCCCAATCCGGGCGCCGTGCGGCTCCGGCTGTCAGCCTACGAGGTCGAGGGAGAAAGCGTATCGAAGGAGATCGAACGGCAGTTCGAAGCGCTGCGCAGGATCATTCCCCACAACATCATCGGCTACGAAACGGCCACCATGCAGGAGTTGATACACAAGCTGCTCACCGAACGGCGACAGACCCTCGCCACAGCCGAGAGCTGCACGGGCGGCACCATCGCCGCGCGCTTTACGGCCATGCCGGGCGCTTCAGCCTACTTCCTCTGCGGCGTGGTTTCGTACAGCAACGCGTCGAAGCAGGCTGTGCTGGGCGTCGATCCCGACACGATCGCCCGTTACGGCGCCGTCAGCGAACAGGTCGCCCGACAGATGGCCGAAGGGGCGCGACGCATCAGCGGCGCCGACTACGCCGTCTCGACCACCGGCATCGCAGGCCCCGCGGGCGGTACGGCCGAAAAGCCCGTCGGCACGGTATGGATCGCCGTCGCAGGCCCCCGCCGCACGGTCGCCCTGCTCAAACAGTGCGGCTCCGACCGCGGACAGATCATCGACCGCGCCGGCGCCTTCGCCCTCGGCCTGTTGCGCGACGAACTCAACGGAAAATAAAACGACGCCCCGATGAATAAAATCCTGCTCTCAACCGCAACCGCATTCATTCTCTCGCTGACCGCCTGCAGCAGCCACGCTCCGGAAAAACGGGTGCACCGCATCCTGACCGACCGCATCCAGACGCTGGCCGTCGCCGAGAGTTGTACGGGCGGCACGATCGCCGCGCGCTTCACGGCCCTGCCCGGCGCTTCGGCCTACTTCAAATGCGGCGTCGTGGCATACAGCCTCGACACCAAGCAGGAGATCCTGCAAATCAGCTGCGACACGATCGCCCGCTACGGCGCCGTCAGCGAGCAGGTCGTCCGTCAGATGGCCGAAGGCGTACGCCGGGCTTCGAATTCGCACTATGCCGTCGCCACTACCGGCATCGCAGGCCCTACGGGCGGAACGCCCGAATATCCCGTCGGCTCGGTATGGATCGCCGTCAGCTCCCCGCTACGCACCACAACCCGCCTGATCCGTGCCGGCGGCAGCCGCAACGCCGTCATCCGAAAAGCCGGAACGGCGGCCATCGAACTGCTCGAAAAGGAACTGCAGGCATCGAATAAAGCCGAATAGCCCTCTCAAAAGACTGAATAGTTTGTTTTACAGCAGATATTTACTTATCTTTGCAACTATTCAGTCCAAAAACTAATGAAAAAAGCTCTGCTTTTATTGATGCTGTTTATCCGGATTCCGTCCGGCCACGCGCAGACCGAAACCTACAAAACGTAGACAGCACGCTTTACGCCTATTACCGCTGGTGCAACAACAACATCCGCGATTCGGTCGTCCTGCTCAAGGCCGACCCGCTGTTCCGGCTGGCGGGCGAAAAAAACGACATCCGCATGCAGGCCGTCGCCCTCTCGTTCAAGGCCGACCACTATTACTTCAACAACGAACCGGACTCTCTCAAGGCGTGGATTCCCCGCGTGCAGGCCTTCGCACGCGCAAACGAGCAGCCGACCTACTATTTTTTCACTTGGTCGCGGCTTATTCTCTACTACACGAAACACGGGCAATACACGCTGGCGCAGTACGAGCTGGAACGCTACATGGCGCAGGCCGACAGGACGACTACAAGCCCGCCATCGCCGAAGCCTACAAGCAGTTAGGCCACATCTACCGAACCCGCGGACTCAAAGAGACCGCCGCCGACTACTACCGCAAGGCGATCGGCTTCATCGAAGAGAACAACCTCAACAAATTCTCGCTGCCTATTCTCTATTCCGAGCTGGCCACCGTCCTCATCGACACCGGACGGTACGAAGAAGCCGCCGAAGAGCTCGAAAAAGGCAAGGCGCGGCTCACCCTGCCCGAATACATCTGGCCGCTGAAACTCAAACAGGTGATCCTCTACAGCCGGACCGGCCGGAGCGCCGAAGCCCGCACGCTGTTCGACCAGATCCGGCAGGGACACGACGGATACCTTACGACGGCCAGCCTCACCGAAGCGCAGCTTGCCATCAACCTCGCCGAGCACGAATTCGGCAGGGCGCTGACCACACTCGACAAACTGATCGGCCTGTTCAAAGAGACCGGGCACAGCGAAACCTATTTCTACGAACTGTTCCAAACCCGTGCGGAAACCTATGCCGAAACCGGCAATTACGAAGCCGCCTACAAAAGTCAGAAACACTACCTCGACCTCTACCGGAAAAAGGTCGGCGACGACAACGAAAGAAACCTCGGCGAATTCGCCACGCTGCTCGACGTCAGCCGTCTCGACGTCGAAAAGGCGGAGCTGCAGCGGCAGACGCAGGAAGTGCGCCTGCACCGCACGCAGCTGGGCATCGCGGCGCTGAGCGTCATCCTGCTGCTGACGGTTCTCTTCCTCCTCTTCACGGCGCGCATGAACCGCCGTCTGGCGCACGCCAAACGGGCCGCGGAGGCGAGCAGCCGGATGAAGGGCGTCTTCATCCGCAACATCACGCACGAGATCAACACCCCGCTCAATTCCATCGTAGGTTTCGCCGAGCTGGCCGCGGCCCCGGACGCGGACGACGAAGAGCGTCAGTCCTACATCGAAATCATCCGGGAAAACAGCGGCTACCTCCAGAAGCTCGTGGACGATGTGCTCTATATCGCGGGCCTCGAATCCTCCGACACCCCGCCCGCATTGGGTCCGGTGGACATCAACGTCTGCTGCATGCAGTGCATTCAGACCGTCAGGGACTACAGTCTCCGCAAACTCGACATCCGCTTCGAACCCGAATGCGCACAACTTCCGGTCAACACCTCCTGCCTGCTGCTCTCCAAGGCCCTGACCGAACTGCTGCGCAACGCAGCACGCTTCGCCCCCGACGGCCGGATCACGCTCGCCTACACCCTGATCTCGCACAAAAAGCGGATCGCCTTCACGGTTACGGACCGCGGACCGGGCATCCCCGCCGCAGAAGCGGACCGCATCTTCGACCGTTTCGTCAAACTCGACCCGTTCTCGCAGGGCATGGGACTGGGCTTGGCCGTCTGCCGGCTGATCGCGGACGCATTGGGCGGCGGGGTCGAACTCGACACTTCCTACACGGAAGGGGCGCGTTTCACGCTCACGATTCCAATCGTTTAAACACTGACTATCAATACAATAACATTCAACATTAAAAATTAATCGGGCAACTTAATCTTTAGTTCTCATTTTTTCCTTATATTTGCACTCCCTTACGGGAATAATATTAATATTATCGAAAACAAAAATGAAAGTTTGCGAAATCACAGGCAAGGTGGCGATCGTGGGCAACAACGTCTCGCACTCGCACCACAAGACCAAACGCAAATTCAGTCCCAATCTGAAAACCAAGCGTTTCTGGTCTGAGCAGGAGGGCCGCTGGATTACCCTGAAGGTATCGGCTGCCGGCATGAAAACAATCAACAAGAAGGGTCTTGCAGTCGCTCTGCGCGAGGCTGCCGCACCTAAGTCCGTTTACTAAAACACCGAAGTAACAAATGGCAAAGAAAGGCAACAGAGTTCAGGTCATCCTCGAATGCACCGAACAGAAAGAGAGCGGAGTTCCGGGAATGTCCCGTTACATCACGACAAAAAACAAGAAGAACACCCCCGACCGTCTGGAGCGCAAAAAGTACAACCCGTTTCTGAAAAAGGTCACCGTTCACCGTGAAATTAAATAGTTTTGAAGCTCTATGGCAAAGAAAGTAGTCGCAACACTGAAAACCGGCACGGGTAAGAACTTTACGAAGTGCATCAAGATGGTCAAGTCGGACAAAACCGGTGCTTACATGTTCAAGGAAGGCATCATCCCCAACGACCAAGTCAAAGAATTCTTCGAGGAGAAGAAATAAGTATTTTAAGAGCGATCTTAAATACAAAGGGCATCCGACAGGGTGCCCTTTGTGTGTCTCAGAAGAGACGCGCAAGCGCGACCATCGCCCGGTCAGAGCGGTCGGCGCACGATCAGACCGCGAATCCTGCATCAAGGGAAACACCCCTTCCGCAAGTGCGCAAAATCAATTATAGGAAAGACCGCTTGTTATCCGCTGAAAAATTCCTACCTTTGAAACAACAATATTCTCGACTAAAAACAATGCAGGAATCTCAACGGATCGCCATAGCTTTTACGGTCAACGACTCTTACGCCCAACATTGCTGTGTAGCAATGGCCTCGGCTCTGGAAAACAACAAATCGGAATTTCTGGACATCTACATATTTACCGATTATTTTTCCGATCGGAACAGACAATTATTTGAACAAACGGTCCGGCGTTACGGCGACGGCAACCGGCTCTCGTTCATAATCGTCGAAGACAGCGCCTTGAAAAAGCTGCGGCTCAACATCAGCTATATCACACACCACACCTATTACAGGTTCCTGCTGCCGGAACTGCTGCCGGAACTCGACCGGATATTGTACCTCGATTCGGATTTGGTCGTAAACGGTCCTCTGCGCCCGTTGTGGGAGACTTCTCTCGACGGATACTACTGCGCGGGCGTCAAAGACAGCTGGATCGAGCAAATCAGTTACAAATATCGGCTCGGAATGTCACAAGCGGAACTTTACATAAACGCAGGCGTCATTCTGATGAATTTGGAGCAGATGCGCAAAGATCAGGCGGCGGACCAGCTCCTGCAGACTGCGACCCAGAAAGGAACGCAGTTCGAATATCAGGATCAGGATGTGATAAATACGACGTTCAGAGGCGGCAAAATCAAAGAGCTTCCCGGCATTTACAACTACACCGCCACCGACGACAAATTCCATACGGTAAAAGATCCGGTCATCATCCACTACAACGGGGACGTCAAACCATGGTCCACCGAACGCAGATGCCCCAACTCCATGGCTTCCCGCTATTTTACGTACCTGCGGCTCACGCCCTACAAAAAATTCCGCTCGGAGTTCGTCCGGAGCCGAATATTGCGAACATTAAAAAAAGCGGCGGGCATCGACGTATACCCCAGCAGAGTCAAAGTCGCCCTGATCGTCGATGAATATTTCGGAGCCTGCGGCACGGCATACGGAGGTTACGGGTTTCTGGCACGCAATTATATCGCCCGATACCTGCCCGATACGAACATCTCGGTGGAAGTTTTACTCTCGAACAAACACCGGTGGAAGTTCGCCCCCAATGCGTTGACAGAAAAAGTCGACAACCGCAAGGTAATTATCCCTCCCGGACGCTTTTTTGCCCGGCAGTGGCTGAAAAAGAAAAAATACGACATCTATCTTACAGTCGAACTGACACACAATATTCTCAAATACGAACGTCGCAGCAAACCGATCATCCACTGGATACAGGATCCTCGGCCGTGGAGCGAATGGCTGGAAATACAGACCGTAAAACTGTTTCCCGAAAATTCCTACTGGAGTTCGAGCCTCTACGACAGCGTGAACAAACTTTACGGCAAAGGACTGGTTACATTCGTTTCTCAGGGATATTTTCTCAACGACAAGGCGATAGAGCTGTACCGGCTTCCGGGAGACGCTCCTATTGCCTATATGCCCAACCCCATCGACATCGACTACGGATTCGATCCGGAGAGCTACCCCAAAAAGAACCATATCCTCTTCATCGGACGCATCGAATCCATCAAGCGGGGTTGGCTTTTCTGCGAAATCGCGAAGCAACTTCCGCAATACGAATTCTTCATGCTGGGTCAGACTTTCCGGGAAAAATCCCAGAACGAAAGTATCATGGCCGGCTACCGAGACATACCGAACCTTCATTTCGTCGGACACGTCGAAGGCGAAGAGAAAATGAAATATATCCGCGAAGCCAAGATACTGGTCAACACCTCCATCCACGAAGCGCTGCCGATCACGTTTCTGGAAGCTTTGGCCTACGGCACACTGCTGGTCAGCTGCCGCAATCCGGAAGATCTGACTTCGAAATTCGGACGCTACACCGGTCCCGTACTCGGCGACGGCTTCGACAAAGTGCCGCTCTTCACCAGCGCAATCGAAGAGCTGATAGAAAACGAGGGACTGCGCAAAGAACTATCCTGCAAGGCTGTCGAATACATCCGGGAAATCCACCCGGTACATAAATTCCAAAAGCACATGAGAAAACTGATTCACGATCTGGCCCACAAATAGCCGATTGCAAATTCTTCGGATACGACAAACGGTGCGTCCTTGGGGGACGCACCGTTTGTCGTATGCTCAACACTCCTGCTTCAGAACTTCCGCACCGCCCGCACGAGGAATTTGTTGTACTTGGGAATCTCGATCACATAGGGAGGTTCGATGCCCGTATGGGTCGTATAGGCTTCCTTCTCGTCCTTCTCGGTCGAGGAGAAATAGTAGACCAGACGGTCCATGCGCTTGCCGCCGTTATCCTTGAGCGCGTCGTTGAAACGGTTGCGGGCCTGACGGTTGGAATGTATGCGCGTGCCGCCGTTGTAGTTGTGTCCGATGGTCAGCAGTTCGTCGATGGCCGGCAGGTACCAGCCCTCGCCCTTGTCGCGGCACCACTTGAAAGCCGGAAAATCATCCCACGCAAGGTTGTTTTCGGCGATATAGGCGGCTACCTTCTCCATATTTCCCATGCCGTCGATCCGGTCGTCGGCGCCCGCAACCCGCAGGTCGGGCTTCCGGAATTCGCTCCACGGCAGGTATATTTCATCGAGCGAAATAATCAGTCCGTGCCGGCGGTCCTCCGTCAGCATGCAGACCACGCCCTTGACGCCGTTCTGGTCGTAGAACTCGCCGATCTGATACTCTTTGGCGACATACTGCACCGGCGCAGCCTGCTGTACAGGCGCCTGCGCAGCGGGAGCCGCTGCGACCGGAGCCTCACCGACCGGCGTCGCAGGGGTCAGCGGCGTCGCAGGCACAGTTTCGGCAGCCCGGAAGCGCTCCTTTTCGCCGTTGGCATACTGAATGTAGTCGATATCGGCGACAGGCAGCACATAGGTCGGTCCGTCGGGATTGGAGAAACGCTTATACCGTACTGCATCGGGTGTTATTTCGGTTACTTTGGCCTCGACCTTCGTCGCATCGGTCTTGACGATCAGGTCCTGAGCCGCGGCCGTCAATACGCCGCAAAGCGCTGCCACAAGCAGCAGAATCGTTTTTTTCATCATCGTTGAAAATGTATATAGTGCAAATATAACATTTTTTTCCAAACATTCTTATTATCTTTGTACGGATATAGAGATATTAGACATGGCATTTTTCGATATTTTCAAAAAGAAGCAGGACAACTCCGCCGCGCAGGCTTCCGAAGAGCGCAAACAGCAGCAGGAAGAGCTTAACGCCGGGCTGGAAAAGACCAAGACGGGACTTTTCTCGAAGCTCGCCCGCGCCGTTGCAGGCCGTTCGACGGTCGATGCCGACGTACTGGACGACTTGGAAGAGGTGCTGATCTCGTCGGACGTAGGCGTGGAAACCACCGTCAAAATCATCCGGGGCATCGAAGAGCGCGTGGCGCGCGACAAGTATATGGGCACCTCCGAGCTGCAGTCCATTCTGCGCGAAGAGGTAACCGCGCTGATGGAGGAGTCGCACGGCTCCGAAAAGCATTTCGGACTCGACGCCAAAGAGGGCGAACCTTACGTGGTGATGGTCGTGGGCGTCAACGGCGCCGGAAAGACCACGACCATCGGCAAACTCGCGGCCCAGCTCACCAAAGCCGGACAAAAGGTCTGGATCGGCGCCGCCGACACGTTCCGCGCCGCCGCCATCGACCAGCTCAAGGTCTGGGCCGACCGTGCGGGAGCCACGATGATCCGTCAGGAGATGGGTTCTGACCCGGCATCGGTGGCGTTCGACACGCTGACCTCGGCCAAGGCCAACGGCGCCGACGTGGTGCTGATCGACACGGCGGGCCGTCTGCACAACAAGATCAACCTGATGAACGAGCTGACCAAAATCCGCAACGTCATGGGCAAGGTGATCCCCGGCGCGCCGCACGAGGTGATGCTCGTGCTGGACGGCTCGACCGGACAGAACGCTTTCGAGCAGGCCCGGCAGTTCACGCAGGCGACGCAGGTCACTTCGCTCACCATCACCAAACTCGACGGCACGGCCAAAGGCGGCGTGGTAATCGGCATCAGCGACCAGTTCCACATCCCGGTCCGTTACATCGGCATTGGAGAAGGCATCGACCAGCTGCGCATATTCGACCGCAAAGAGTTCGTCAAGGCGCTCTTCGGCGACGGCTCCGGCCAAAGCTGACGGGCCGCCGGCGGTTCCGCACAATAGGCGGACGGCCATATCGGAACGACACCTATATATTAAAAGCACAAACATCGCGCTCCGGACTCCCCGACAGAGTCCGGAGCTTTTTTGTATATATGTATCGTCCGGTTTTTTCCGGCGCGGCAGTCAATTATACGCAATTTGAGGATTCAAATACGCAAACCACGCCCACCAACAATTTACAGATACATAATTTTGAATATCGATTTTGCACATACTGCAAATCGACACCAAAACCGCGCCTATTTTTAAAATATTTAAATAAATATCTGCCAAAACCGAGAATTACCGAGCCTCTCTACACAATTACTATTAATATTAACCTTAACTCTATGAAAATGAATTTGACAACTTCGGAGAAGAACAGGGGCCTCGTCCGCTTTCTTCTGATGAGTCTGCTGCTGAGCATACTCATTCTTCCGGCCCATGCGCAGGATCGGGTCACGGTGTCCGGACAGCTGACCGACAGCAGCCAGACTCCGCTCATCGGCGCTTCGGTCATAGAAAAGGGCACGACCAACGGCGTCACCACCGATGCCGACGGCCGCTACCAGATTTCCGTGAAACCGGACGGCGTGATCGACTTTTCGTTCATCGGCTACAAACCGCAGTCGCTGGCCGTCATGAACCGCACGGAAATCAACGTCACGATGGAAGAAGACGCCACGATGATCGGCGAAGTCGTTGCCATCGGTTACGGCTCGCAGCGTAAAGAGGACCTCTCGATGGCCGTCTCCACCGTCAAAGTGGACGACGCGGCCCGCAGCCGCGCCGCCGACCTCGGAACCCTCCTGCAGGGCCGCATGCCGGGCGTTACGATCCAGCAGTCGGGCGACCCGCTGCAGAAAGCGTCGTTCACCGTCCGCGGCCGCGGCTCGAAGGGCAACGACGACGGCACGGACAAGAGCGCCGCATACAGCCGCGACAATATCGGCCCGACTTCGGGCGACGGCGTGCTGGTCGTTGTGGACGGTGTCCCCGGCGCTCCCTACATGGCCGAAGATATCGAGACGATCACCATCCTGAAAGACGCCGCCTCGGCCGCCATCTACGGTGCTTCGGTAGGTTCGAGCGGTGTAATTCTGATCACCACACGTCAGGCGCAGGCAGGTAAAACCCGCGTCAACGTCAACGTATCGGTCGGCTTCGAACGCGCCATGAACCTCCCGACGATGCTCAACGCGCAGCAGTTCTGCGACGTCTGGGGCAAGGCCGTCGAGAACTCGCCGGGCAGCTCGCTGCCCAATCTGGCCAACCCGCAGGTCTATGCAGGCGCCAACGTCACCCGCACCGACTGGCTCGACGAAATCTTCCGCACGGGTCTGACGCAGCACTATGCCGTGTCGATTACCGGCGGCAGCGAGACGCTCTCGTCGATCCTCTCGGTAACCTACGACAAAAAGGAAGGCACCCTGCTCAACACATGGAGCCAAGCGCTGGGTGCGAAACTCCATACGGAATTCAAGCCGGTCAAATGGCTGAAATTGTCGGAGCGCGTAAACTTCGAATACTCCAACGGACAGGGCAACATCAGCACCTCGCACACGGGCCCCATCTACGGCGCCATGTGGTTCCCCGCTTCCGCATCGGTTTATGACCGCGACGCAAACGGCAACATCGTCTACGGAAACGACGGCAAACCGAAATGGGGCGGTATCGCTTCGTCGGCCGACATGGCCAGCGGCGTCGAGGGTCCCAACATCGTGAATCCCGTCGCCCAGCTCGAAACCATGCACCGCCGCTACCCGCGCACCAAGATATTCTCGACCACCTCGCTGGAAATCAAGCCGATCACGTCGCTGACCCTGAAATCGGAGTTCACGGCCGACCTCGACATGCGCGAGGAGGACGAATTCTCGCCCGTCATCGACGTGCCGGGCGGATCGAGCACTTCGAGCCGCGAGCAGTTCAACTACAACAACTTCCACTATCTTTGGGAAACGACGGCTACCTACGCGCAAGTCTTCGGACGCCACCACATCAGCGCCATGGCGGGTTTCACCACCGACTACAAGAAACTACATTTCCGCGACTTCCGCACGCAGGGCTACGGCTCCAACGAAGACCACAATCTGGTATGGGGCGCCGCAGGCTCATGGACCAAGAACCCGAACGAAGATATAGTAGACTACTCGATGGTCTCGTTCCTTGCCCGTCTCGGCTATTCGTTCGACGACCGCTATTTCCTCACCGGCAGCATCCGCCGCGACGCATCGTCGAAACTGCCCGCAGCAAAGAACTACGACTGGTTCCCGGCCATTTCGGGATCGTGGAAACTCTCCTCGGAGAAATTCTTCCAGAATGCAGGTCTCAACAAGGTCTTCGACCTCGTGAAATTCCGTGCAGGCTGGGGTAAGGTCGGCAACGTAGACCTCTACAACCTGCCCAACCCGACCAGCATTCCGCTCTCCATCTACCCGGACGGTTCGCTTATCGGCGGCACGACCCATTACGGAACCTATCTGGCGACCATCCCCAATACGGACGCACGCTGGGAGACCACCGTCCAGACCAGTGCCGGTCTGGACCTGACAATGCTCCACAACACGCTCGAAGTCAGCGTCGATTATTACAACAAGGAAACGAAGGACCTCGTCGATTACCTCACGATTCCGCCGCAGATGGGTGTAGAGAATGCGCCGCTGGGTAATATGGGCCACGTAATCAACAAGGGATGGGAGTTCTCCGTATCCTATCGGAACAGCGCCGCACAAGGCAAGTTCAACTACAATGTCTGGGGCACTTTCTCGACCAACAAAGGTTATGTAGAGGACTACGGCCCCCAGCCCATTGTAATGCACAAATACCCCACATTCAACGGCATTCAGCTTTTTGCTTCAGGAGCAGGACACCCATGGTACTCTTACTATATCTACCGCACGGACGGTATCTTCCGCTCGCAGGACGAGATCGACCGTCATATCAGTAAGGATCCCGACACCGGCGAGGTCAAGATGCTGCAGCCCGATGCCAAGGTCGGCGACCTGCGTTTCATCGACACCAACGGCGACGGCGTAATCAACGACAACGACCGCGTATTATCCCGCTCCTATACTCCGAAACAAACCTACTCTTTTGGAGGATCGCTCGATTGGAAAGGTTTTGACTTCAGTTTTATGTTTCAGGGCGTCGCAGGCAATTATGTCTACAACGGCACGAAACAGTTGGGAATGAACGGTCGTCAAGACTTGGGTAACCTAACAACCGATGTTTACAACACATGGGATTTCAAACCCATGACCAGCAAATATCCGCGACTCGGCCTCAGTGACGACATGAACGGCAACTACCTCAAGGTTTCGGACATCTTCCTCGAAAAGGGCGACTACCTGCGTCTGAAGAACATCACGCTGGGTTACACGCTGCCCAAGCATATCAGCCGCCACATCGGCATGGAGAAGGGTTCGGTCCGCGTCTATCTGAGCATCGACAACGTGGCCACCATCACCGGCTACTCCGGCACCGACCCCGAAGTAGGCAACTACGGTCTGGACAGCGGTATCTATCCCACGTCGCGCTTCTTTAACTTCGGTGTAAACATCAACTTCTAACAACTACGACCATGAAAAAAACCATATTCAGCCTCTGTCTGGCCATAAGCGCTTTCTGCCTTTCGGGTTGTTCCGATTTCCTCGACAGGGAGCCTTACGGCAAAGACGCTACTTGGAAGACCAAAGAGGATGTAGACCAAGCTATCTACGCCCTTTACCACTTCGTCTCGCCCTATTGGAGCGAGGAGATCTGCGGCCGCGGCCATATGTGGCTCGAATGCGCCAGCGACAACATACTGATCGGCCGCGCCCGTCCGTCGGTCGATGAAATCCGCGAATTCCGCATGTCGCCGTCCAACGACAACGACGTCTCGCGTGTTTGGGAGGTGATGTACCAGAATGTCGCCAAGGCCAACAACATCATCAAGATGGTCCCCGACATGAAGCTGGACCAGGGATACAAAAACCAGGCTGTAGGCACCGCCTATTTCTTCCGCGGTTTCTCGATGCTCTGGATGGTTCCCTATTACGGCGACGACACCAACGGCGGTATTCCGATTATCCTCGACACGACTCCCGCCGCCGAAATCGACTCCCCGCGCCCGGCGCACGTACTGCAGAACTACGACCAGATCATCTCCGACATGCGCACGGCAGGCGAGATGCTTCCCTACCTTTCGCAGCTCGACGCCTCGCAGATCGGACTTCCGCACAAGGCCGCAGCTTGGGGATACGCAGCCCGCGCAGCCCTCTATGCAGCGCAGTACGACGCGAAATACTACGACATCGTACTGGAGATGTGCAACAAGATCATGGCGCTTACCGGTTCGGACAAACGCGAACTCTACATCGATCCGTCGAACAAGCTCAACTCGTACGCCAACCTCTGGCGCAAGGAGCAGAACCACTCCAAGGAGTACATCTTCTCGCTGGAAGGCGACTATACCAACGGCGCCCGCTACCACGGCGTAACTTTCGTCAACGCTGGCTGGGGCCTCTACAACACGTGGGGGTATTTCACGCCTAGCAAGAATTTGTGGGATGCGTTCGAAGAGGGCGACCAGCGCCGCGACGTAACGATCCTCTATCCGGGCCAGCACGTCAAATTCGTAGGCCGTGACATCACCTTCGGCGGTTACAACACCGACGGAAGCGTCTCGGACTACACGACCGGCCACGTATCGGCAGGTCTGATCTGCCGCAAGTTCATCTCCCCGTGGGAAGGCGCCGACTGCAAGGGCAAAGAGGTGTCCGCGCTGCGCGACAAACTCTGGAACTCGCTCAACTGCTGCCTGCTGCGCTATGCCGACGTGATGCTGATGAAGGCCGAAGCCCTGATCTGGACCAAAGGCGAGGGCGACGCCGAGGCCAAGCAGCTGCTCAACCAGATCCGCGACCGCGCAGGTCTGCCGCAGAACAGTCAGGCCACCAAGGCCCAGCTGATGAACGAGCGCCGCTGCGAGCTGGCCTTCGAGTTCCAGCCCAGCCGCCACATCGACGTAGTCCGCTGGGGCATCGCCACGACGACCTACGCCAAGCCGCTGTACAGCGTCATTTCGAAGAAGGTCAACGGCCAGATCGTTGCCGAAGAGGTGGAAGTTTATCCGGGCCGCACCTTCAATCCGACTTACAACAAGGTGTTCCCCATTCCGCAGCGGGCATTCACCGGCACGGTCTACCTGAAGCAGAACAAGGGTTATTAAACCATATTTAAGAACAGAAACGATTATGAAAATCAACAAATATATCCTCGGAGCAGGCGCACTGCTCTGCATGATGCTCCCGGCCGCGTCGGCACAGGCACAGGACGTCAAGCTGAAGTGCATGGAGTGGAACATCAAGTCGTTCGAATACGACGACAACTCCAATGCAGTCTATTTCGAAATCGCCGAGGCCATGGAAAAGATCAAGGCTGAAAACCCCGACATCGTCTGCTTCAACGAGTTCGAAACCGCGACCGGACGCATGAGTTCGGTCGAGAAGCTGACCGAATGCGCACAGTCGCTCGGCATGTTCCCGTTCTTCGTCTTCTCCTACAACAAGGACAACGGCGCCTACGGCAACGGCATTCTGTCGAAATACCCGATCGTCAATTCGGCTTCGGTACTGCTGGGCATGTACACCGGCGCCGACCAGCGTTCGGCGGGCTGGGCAGACATTCTGGTTCCGACCGACTCCAAACCCGAAGGGGTGAAGGTGCGCATCGTCTGCACCCACCTCGACGCTTTCGGCGGCGACGAGACCTGCTTGGGTCAGGCCAAAGAGGTCATCGAACACGCGATCGCTCCGGCCGTTGCCGAAAACATCCCCGTGCTGATCATGGGCGATATGAACTGCGGTCCCAGCTCCAGCGCAATCCGCGAGTATGAGAAGACGGGCACCCGGCTCTGCAACAACGACGGCACGTTCGGCGGTTACAGCAAGTTGGACTACTTCATCAGCTTCCCGCAGGGCAAATGGAGCTGCAGCGACTACAAAGTCGTCAAGGGCGACCGGCTCAATGTCATTTCGGACCACTACCCCATCGCAGGCACGGCCGTACTGAAGAATTAAGCGCGTATCAAACAGCTAAAAAAGTACAGAGATGAAAAACACGAAGAGATATTTATCCATTTTTCTGGCGCTCGCCCTTGCCGCCCCGGTTTTCACGGGCTGCGACAACGGTCTGGACGAGTACAAGTCGGGAGAGACGATCGCTCCCCCTTCGGACAAGTTCAATGCCGAGATTCAGTTCGTAACCCGCCTGACCGACGGAGCGCTGGCCGGCAGCGATGCGGATTACGCCGCCATCGACAACTACATGGTCAATACGCTCGAAGGCCGCGGCAAGTCGTGGCTGACGGTGCTGGACCGCGCCGACGGCGCCAACCTGCCCAAAACGATGCAGACGGCCCTCAACACCAAGCGCTGGACGGCGTTCGCATTCAACCGTATCGCCAACAAGAGCTCCTATCAGGGCAGCATGCTCTATTTCAACGGTCCCACGACCGAGGTCAAGGGCACTCCCTCCGGTTCGGGATGCTACGTCACCGGTTTCGCACCGACACTCAACGGCACCCGCACCGACAAGGACGAGGACGGCAACGTCACGGGCACGACCAACGTATCGTTCGCCATCAGCTTCAACACGGCGCGTTTCGAAAATGCCGACCAGATCAACGCTTTCGGCGGCAAGAACGGCGTACTGAGCGGACTGCACTACAAGAAGCAGAACCTGCTGATGATCGGCACCGTGAAAAACGACCTGCTCGGCGCGCTGCAGTCCGCAGCCGCGAATACGAACGAGGCGATTCAGGTCCGCGAAATCGTGAAAGGCCCGGCCTATACGATCTTCATGCTGGCCGACTCGCGCTTCTGGGGCTATGTCGACGTCGCTTCGACCTCGCTCGGCAACGGCATCGAAGCCTACGGCATCCATGTGATGTGGTAGTACCCCACCGACTCCCTGCAGCAGCGGCGCACCGAAAGTGCGCCGCTGTTTTTGCGATAAATCCGGGAATAATCCATACCTTTGCGGAGGAAACACGAAACGCATGAAAAAAATCAACGTCATAACGCTGGGCTGTTCGAAAAACACCGTGGACAGCGAGCACCTGATGGCCCGGCTCGCCGCGGCGGGTTACGAGGTGCTCTTCGACAGCGACCGCACCGACGCCAAGGTCGTCGTGATCAACACCTGCGGTTTCATCGGCGACGCCAAGCAGGAGTCGATCGACATGATCCTGCGGGCGGCCGCGGCCAAAAACGCCGGAAAGATCGAACGGCTGTTCGTCGTCGGCTGTCTCTCGGAACGCTATGCCGACGAGCTGCGTGCCGAACTGCCCGAAGTGGACGAATTCTTCGGCGCCCGCACGTGGGACGGCATCGTCCGGGCGCTGGGCGCGGCCGAAGACCCGGCGCTGGAGACCGAGCGGCACCTGACCACGCCGAAGCATTACGCCTACCTGAAAATCTCCGAGGGCTGCAACTGGAAATGCGGCTACTGCGCCATTCCGCTCATCCGCGGAGGACATGTCTCCGTCCCGATGGAGAGGCTCGAAGAGGAGGCCCGCAAACTCGCGGCCGGCGGCGTGAAGGAGCTGATCGTGATCGCGCAGGATACGACCTACTACGGACTCGACCTCTACGGCCGGCGGATGCTGGCCGAACTGCTTCGCCGGCTCTGCCGCATCGGAGGCATCGAGTGGATACGCCTGCACTACGCCTATCCCACGGCATTCCCCGACGAGGTGATCGAAGTCATGGCCTCGGAACCCAAAATCTGCAAGTACCTCGACATTCCGTTCCAGCACATCTCCGACGCCCAGCTTTCGGCCATGCAGCGGCGCCACACCAAAGCCGACGCCTATGCGCTGATCGGACGCCTGCGCGAAGCCATCCCCGATCTGGCGCTGCGCACCACGCTCTTGGTCGGCTATCCCGGCGAGACGCAGGCCGATTTCGCCGAGCTGGAAGAGTTCGTGCGCGACGTACGCTTCGAGCGGCTGGGGGTCTTCGCCTATTCGGAGGAGGAAGGCACCTATTCGGCACAGAAATTGCAAGACAACGTTCCGGAAGAGGTCAAACAGCAGCGCGTCGAACGGATCATGGCGCTTCAGAACGAAATATCGCTCGAAAACAACCTGCGTCGCGTCGGCCGGACCGAGCGGGTACTGATCGACTCGCGGCAGGGCGATTACTACGTGGGACGCACGCAGTACGACTCGCCCGAAGTGGATCAGGAGATCCTGATTCCGGCATCGGAAAAGCGGCTTCTGCGCGGTCGTTTCTACGACGTTCGCATCGATTCCGCCGCCGACTACGACCTCTACGGCCGGGCCGCCGGGAAATAAAATTTGCTTTTTAGCGTTCCTTTTCATACCTTTGAGATGTAAAACGGACTTTACCCGTGACCCGATGGCCGAAAAAAGTGTGATAACAAATATCGAGAACCGCATCCGGCAGCTCATGGACGACCACAAACGGTTGTCGGATCAATGTGCGGAACTGACGGCGCAGCGCGACAGCCTGAAAGCCGAAAACCGCACCCTGCAGGAGCGGATCCGCGAACTCGACGGAGAATTGTCACGCATGCAACTGACAGAAGGGCTGGCGGGCGGAAGCCGTAACCGGGACAAAGCGCGGGCCCGCGTCAACCGTCTTATGCGGGAGGTGGACAAGTGCATCGCGCTGCTCGGAAGGCCCGAATAGGCAAAGGCCGCAGCGGAAGAAACACCACCGTTACGGCAGTAGCTACGGAAGGCCGCAGGACGCACAGGAGGCAGCAAGAAAAACGAAACGAGAACAATGGCACAACAGGCGATAACACTCAAACTGGCAGGCAAAAGCTATTCGCTCAATATCGACAGCGAAAAAGAGGAGATGTACCGTCTGGCCGAACGGGAGGTGAACAGTTACCTCGCCGCGATAAAGCAAAACAACTTCAAGAACTGGACGGATCAGGACTATCTGTCTATGACGGCGCTGAAATTCGCCATTGCGAACGTCGATATGCGGCAGAGCCGCGAACTGGGCGACGAAGACCTGAAACGGCTGGGACACTTAGGGGAAGAGATAGACGCCTACCTCAACGCCCTGAAAGGATAAACGACATGCAGGAGCGCGTAACGGCGCCCTGAAACCGGAACAGCGTTCTTTAACATACGAAGGAAAAAATCTACCCGCATAGATTCCTTACAGCTTTGCGAAACTGAACACTTTTTAAATTGGGGCAACTCACGGCGCTTCAAAATCAGGCCTTGACCCTTCGGGGTGTATGCTGCGGCGTACCGTTGGACGATTGCGATTGTCGGAGCCCCCACACGTGACTTATCTTGCAGATTCGTCAAACAAGACTAAGGAATCCTATGCGGTTTTTTTATGCAACAACAAACCCTTTATAATAACAACTCAAAACAGCAACAAAATCATGTATACCACTATTTTAGTTGCCTGCATCTCAGCCATTGCGGCGATCGGGATCTACATGGCCGTTACGAACCTCGTGACCAAGAACTCGATCCGCAAGCGCCGCGAAGCCGCCCTGAAGGAGGCTGAGGCCGAAGGCGAGATGATCAAGAAGGAGCGGATCCTGCAGGCAAAAGAGAAGTTCATACAGCTTAAGAGCGAATACGACCGGCAGGTCAACGAACGCAACCAGAAAATCGCGCAGAGCGAACAGCGGGCCAAGCAGATCGAGAACAACCTGCAGAACCAGCAGCGCGATCTGGAGAACAAACTCCGCGAAAACGACCGGCTGAAGGAGCAGATGCAGAACCAGCTGCAAATCCTCGAACACAAGAAAGAGGAGGTCGATCAGATGATGCGCGAGCAGAACGTCCGTCTGGAGCAGATTTCGGGCCTGAGCTCGGAGGAGGCCAAGAACATCCTGATCGAAAACATGAAGGCCGAGGCCAAGACCGAAGCCGCCGGCTACATAAACGAGACCATCGAAGAGGCGAAGATGACCGCCACCAAAGAGGCCAAGCGCATCATCGTAGCGTCGATCCAGCGCGTGGCGACCGAGACGGCGATCGAAAACGCCGTGACGGTATTCAACATCGAAAGCGACGAGGTCAAGGGCCGCATCATCGGCCGCGAAGGGCGCAACATCCGTGCGCTGGAAGCCGCAACCGGCATCGAAATCATCGTGGACGACACGCCCGAAGCCATTATCCTGAGCGGTTTCGACCCCGTGCGCCGCGAAATCGCACGTCTGGCGCTCCATCAGCTGGTGACCGACGGTCGCATCCACCCTGCCCGTATCGAAGAGGTGGTGGCCAAAGTCCAGAAACAGATCGAGGAGGAGATCGTCGAAGTCGGCAAACGCACCACGATCGACTTGGGCATCCACGGCCTGCATCCCGAACTGATCCGCATGATCGGCAAAATGAAATACCGCTCGTCCTACGGCCAGAACCTGCTGCAGCACGCCCGCGAAACGGCGAACCTCGCAGGCATCATGGCCGCCGAGCTGGGTCTGAATCCCAAGACGGCGCGCCGCGCAGGTCTGCTGCACGACATCGGCAAGGTGCCCGACGACGAACCGGAACTGCCGCACGCAATCATCGGCATGAAACTCGCCGAGAAATACAAGGAGAAACCCGAAGTCTGCAACGCCATCGGCGCCCACCACGACGAGGTGGAGATGACCTCGCTGATCGCACCGATCATTCAGGTCTGCGACGCCATTTCGGGCGCACGCCCCGGCGCACGCCGCGAGGTAGTCGAGAGCTACATCAAGCGTCTGAAAGAGATGGAGGACATCGCCCTGTCGTACCCCGGCGTCGTCAAGACCTATGCCATTCAGGCCGGCCGCGAACTGCGCGTGATCGTCGGCGCCGACAAGCTTTCGGATCAGGAATCGGAAGGGCTCTCGCACGATATCGCCAAGAAGATTCAGGACGAAATGACCTATCCCGGTCAGGTGAAGATCACCGTCATCCGCGAAACCCGCGCCGTCTCGTACGCGAAATAACCGGATGTCGGCGGGACAGCTCCTACCGGCCATTCCGACACTCCTCCCCAAATCCCTCCTTACCAAAGGAGGGATTTTTTTATCCCCGGTCCGGTGAAGACGTCCGGGCGGCCGGCATTATCCGGCCATTCCGACGAGCTGCTGCCAGATGATCGCGGCGAAAAAGACGCCGAGTCCCGAACACATCGCCAGAAGCAGCATATTCATCACCCGCAGATCGGGTTTGGTGTTGCGGCGGAAATTGACGTCGATATACTCCTTGAAAAAGAGATAGAGCGCCGGCACCAGCGCGCTCGCCAAAAGCAGGTCTTCGGGAATGCCGAAAAAGTAAACCTTCGAAAAGCCGATCAGCGACCAATGGCACAGAAACAGCACGACGAACAGATTGATCCGCTTCGAGAACGAGAGCATCAGTCCGATGGTGAAGATCGCCACCGTGCAGGGCATGACGGGCGAGGTGGTCATCGGGAAATCCAGTCCCCGCAGATGGGATATCAGCGGATAGAGGAACGGCATCAGGTAGAGCGCAAAAGCGAATTTGTCGTGTTTGTACGTCCGTTCGAACGTCGTGTAACCGACGACCGCGTCATAAATCCACACGGCGGCCATGACGCCCCAGAAAAACGCCATGACTCCGCTGTAAGCCCGCGCATCGCACGACACGAGGTAATAGGCGACGG
The DNA here is from genome assembly GCF_000183485.2 of Alistipes sp. HGB5. NCBI lineage: Bacteria > Pseudomonadati > Bacteroidota > Bacteroidia > Bacteroidales > Rikenellaceae > Alistipes > Alistipes sp. HGB5. Next base: position 148,675 of record NZ_AENZ01000009.1, read on the forward strand.
TGATCCACGCATTGAGAAACGCCAGAAAACATTTCATTGCGGTTTTCACCCGGAGAGTCGGGCGCAGATAGAGACGCGCCGTCAGGACGACGGCCGCCAGCACGATGAGCGCCTGCACGGGCCAAGTCATCGTATTGTAGTCTGCGATAGTTTGCCAAAAGAGTTCCATAATCAGCTGTGAATCTGTTTTTTATTGCGTGTCAGCGAATGTGCGCGTTTGTTGAAGAGGAAAATCGGCGCGGCGGCTCCCGCAGCCAGCATGAAAATCACGCTGAAAGTAACGAATCCGTTGCGGACGATGGCCGCCAGATACCCCGCGGCAGAGGGATCGTCGAGATTCTGCATGAACATAATCATCGAAAAGACCGTCTTGTAGGCATACATGCCGGGGATCATCGGCAGCAGCGCGGGGATGAACAGCACCGTCATTGGGCAGTGGATGCGGCCTCCCAGCAGCAGGCTTCCGATACCGATCGCCACCGAAGCGCACAGCGACGCCGAAGCGATATCCACGCCTGTGTCCATCAGGCAGAAACGCAAGGCGTGCCCCATGGCGGCCAGCAGGGCGATCGCCGGAAAGGCCCGCATCGGAGGATCGGACACGGCTCCGAATCCGACAGCCGCCACCGCGGCGAAAAATCCGTCCGAAAGAATGGCGAGCAGCGTCATAGCAATCCGTTTTTAACGATCATCAGGGTACATGACAATCCGACGGCGATGCATACGATCAGCATCAGCGCCGACGTCAGGCGGGCGATACCGTTCAGCACATGCCCCTCGACGATGTCGATCACGCCGTTGATAAGCGGCACCCCCGGAATCAGGTAAAGCACGCTCGTGGCGATGGCGACCTCCGAAGTCGTATCGAAAATCATCGCCACCGAAGCGTACATCGAAGCCGCGAAGGCCGACGCGATAAAGATGACATAGTGATTGAATCCCTTGGCCTGCATCCGCTGCTTGAGGTAGAATCCGAGCAGCGTGGCGGTAAAGACGATGCCTACCGCACACCACTCCCCGCCGAAAAGCCGGCAGAAGGATGCGTTGGCCAGTCCGACGAGAATCAGTGTGAAAATCGGGTCCAGACGAGGCCGGGCGACGATCTCGTCATAGCGGCGCCGAATCTCGGCAAGGGGCAGGCTGAGGTCGCAGGCGTCCCAGCTCAGGGCGCTTAGCTCCGAGTTCAGCTCGAAGCTGATCGGCAGCGGCGGAATGTCCGCCACCTCGCTGTAAACCCGTCCGCTCTCGTCGTCATAAACCGAGAAAGTAACCACTTTCTGAAAGGCCGACACCATGACGCGCACGCCGAGCGCCTCGCCCAGACGTTTCGTATTGCGCACCACGCGCGAGGTATGCACTCCGGACCCCATCAGCCGGGTGGCATACTCCGCAACGAACTGCGTGACAGCCTTCAATTCCGCTTCCGACTTCATTTTCCCTAACTTTACCGGTGCAAAGATAGTGAAAAGCCCGAACAAAACTAAAAATTTTTAATATCTTTCCGATGCCGCACTTCCCGCCAAATGCTTATTTTTGCACCATGCAACCATCCGAAGAGCTGAGAATCTATATCGAAACGGAGATCATCCCCCGTTACGAATCCTTCGACGCGGCGCACGGCACGGACCACGTCCGCACGGTCATCGCCCAGAGTCTCGATCTGGCGCGGCATTACGACGTCGATGCGGACATGATCTACGCCGTCGCCGCCTATCACGACACGGGGCTGGCCCGCGGCCGGAAGTTGCACCACATCCATTCGGGCGAAATCCTGCTCGCCGACACGGAGCTGCGGCGCTGGTTCACCGCAGAGCAGCTGGCCGTCATGCGCGACGCCGTCGAGGACCACCGGGCCTCGTCCGACCATGCACCCCGCACGATCTACGGACGCATCGTCGCCGAGGCCGACCGCTGCATCGACCCCGCGACCGTGCTCCGCCGTACGGTGCAGTACGGTCTGTCCCACTGCCCCGCACTCGACCGCGAGGGACACTTCGAACGCTGTCTTGCGCACCTGCGGAAAAAGTACGCCGAAGGCGGTTACCTCCGGCTCTGGATTCCCGAATCGGACAACGCCCGCAAACAGGAGGAGCTGCGGGCGCTGATCCGCGACGAAGCCCGTCTGCGCGCGGCCTTCGATGCGGTCTTCGACCAAGAGACCGCCCGATAAACCGCCCCGCACTGCGCACTCCCGCGGCCCTTTTATTATAAAAATAGGTATCTTCGGGGAATTGTTGCAACCCCGTTAAAATTCGGCGACCGGGGTGTTAATTCCCCGGATTGCCGCTTGTTTTTCGCAAGATTATGCTTATCTTCGTCATAGCATCTTCCGCACCCACCCTCTTTTTTCAGAGCAGATCCGAGTGCTGCAGGGAAAGGCATGCTGTTTCCGGAACGTAGTCCCGATAATGAAAGAATCCGTTTATAACACCTTCGTCAATTGCGATCCGCAAGAGCAGGACCTGCTCAGGCAGCTCATCCGCGGCGACATCGCGGGTTACGAGGTGCTGTTCCACAAATACTACCCGACGTTCTTCGCCTTCATCAAGGGCATGACCAAAGAGACCGCCGTTGCGGAGGACATCGCGCAGAATATCTTCATGAAAGTTTGGCTGAACCGCGAAAAGCTGGATGCGGCCAAATCCATCCGCAACTACCTTTTCGTGCTGGCCAAACACGAGATATACAACTACTTCCGCACCAAGAGCCGCACGTTCACGACCCTAAAGGAGGCTATCGCGCAGACCGAAAGCAAGGGGGGGGGAAACCTGCCTTCGCGGAACGAGATCGAGGAGAAGCTCGATCTGGCGGAGACTGCCGAGCAGGTCGAGACCATCGTCGGAAAGATGCCCCCGCAGCGGCAGCAGATTTTCCGCATGTCGCGTTTCGAGCACATGCCGAGCAGGGAGATCGCCGAACAACTGAACCTGTCGGTACGCACCGTGGACAAGCATCTTGAGCTGGCGCTGAAGGAGCTGCGCAAATACCTCAACATCATTCCGGCCATCATCGTCTTTCTGGACATCCTGCCCTGAAATTTTCCCCGATAAAATCTTCCGGCCCCGTTACGTAGTGCGGGGCTTTCGTTTGTTCTTTATGTAGTAACCGGCAGCATCGGGCTGCCGATAAAACGCATGAAGAGATGAACAAACCGACATTAGATAAAGTCCGGGACTACTTCTACGGCCGCTGCAACGACGGCGAGGAGGTCCGCATCCAGCAATGGTTCGCCGACAACGGCAATTCGTCCGAAGCCGACCGGCTGCTCGGCGCCCTGCTCGACGAGGTGCGGAGCGAAAACCCCGCGCTGGCGCAGGCTGCGTTCGAAGAGTTCTGCCGCCGCATCGGCCATTCCGTTCCGGCGCGCACCGCACCGCGCCGTCTGACGACCGTCGTCCGGTGGACGCAGCGGATCGCCGCCGTGCTGATCGTCCCGCTGCTGATCGCCGTCTCGCTCCTCTACACCAAGACCGCGCACACTCCCGAATGGGAGGAGGTGCTCGTGCCGGCGGGCCAGCGCAGCGAGCTGCGCCTTGCCGACGGAACGCTCCTGTGGCTCAATTCGGGCACCCGCGTAACCTATCCGACCCACTTCAACGGCCGCCAGCGCAAAATCTTCGTGGACGGCGAGGTCTACGCCGAAGTCATGCACGACAAGCGGCATCCCTTCGTCATCTCGGCCGGCGACGTCGAGGTCGAAGTCCTCGGCACCAAATTCAACATGCGGGCCTACAACAGCGACCAGCTGGTCGAAGTGGCGCTGGTCGAGGGCAGCGTGCGTTTCGACGTGAACAGCGACAAATGCGACGACGAGGTCGTCATGGTCCGCAACGACGTCGCGCAGTACGACCGCCTGACGGGAGCGCTGGAAATGACCTCTTTCCAGAGCGAAAACTATAAATCGCGCGCCACGGGCGGCGGCTTCTACTTCTTCAACGAGTCGCTCGACGGCATCACCGCACAGCTGGCCCGCTGCTTCGACCAGAAAATCATCATCACCGATCCCGAACTGGCCGGCGTGCGCTTCTACGCCTTCTTCACCAACAACGAGTCGCTGCTCAAGATCCTCGGCACGCTCAACACCGACAAATCGATGTCCATCCGCGAACGCAACGACGTGATCTACATATCCCGAAAGAAATAACCGCGAAACAGCAACAAAAAACTACAACATTAAAACTTCAACCTATGAAAAAACTTTACAATCGAACCGCACTTTTCCATGCGCGTGCGATCGTGGGTTTGTTCGCACTCTGCCTGCTGGCGCTTCCCAGCCCGGCTCTGGCGCAGGCGATCGACCTCAAACTCACGAATGTAACGGTCAAGGAGGCCATCGAAGCCCTCAATCAGCGGGAGAACTACTCCGTGGCCATCAAATCGGCCGGCGTCGACATGCAGCGCCGCGTCAGCATCTCGGCGCAGAACGCGTCGATCGACGAGGTTCTGGCCCAGATCTTCGCCGATCAGGACATCACCTACACGATTACGGGCAAAAGCATCTCCGTAACCAAGGCAGCTCCGAAGAGCCTCGCCGCGGATAAGAACCAGCTCAAAGGCGTGGTGAAAGACAATCTGGGGCTGCCCGTTCCGGGTGCCACGATCATCGTGGACGGCACCAACAACGGCACCACCACGATGAGCAACGGCGACTTCTCGCTGGAGAACGTCAAGCTTCCGGCGAAGCTCGTCATCTCGTTCATCGGCTACCAGCCCCGGACGGTCGAAGTCAACTCCTACGCCGCCATCGACATTACCCTCGTGGAAAGCTCGGCGGCCATCGACGAGGTGGTCGTGGTCGGCTACGGCCAGCAGAAGCGCGTGAACGTCACGGGCGCCGTGGGCACCATCAGCGGCAAGGACCTCAACAACCGTCCCGTGACCAATACGGCCGCAGCCCTGCAGGGCGCCGATCCGTCGCTGCTGCTGACGCTCGGCAGCGGCTCGATCGAAGGCAAGAACTACGACGTCAAGATCCGCGGCGCAGTATCGCTCAACAGTGGCAGCCCGCTGGTGCTCGTCGACGGCATCGAAGCGTCGCTGGCGCAGGTCAACCCCAACGACATCGAATCGGTATCGGTGCTCAAGGACGCTTCGGCCTGCTCGATCTACGGCGCCAAGGCTTCGGCCGGCGTGGTGCTCATCACCACCAAGAGCGGTAAGGCCGGCACGCTGAAAGTCAATTACAACGGCCGCTACGGCGTGTCGTGGAACACCACCTCGACCGACTTCATCACGTCGGGATACGACTACGTGAAACTCACCAACGAATTCTGCTACCCATCGAAAGGCTATGTGGGCTGGAACTACACGGACGAGGAGATGCAGATGCTCTACGACCGCCGCAACGACAAGACCGAGCATCCCGACCGCCCGTGGGTCATCACCGACAGCAACGGCAAATACCGCTATCTGGGCAACTTCGACTGGTACGACTACATGTTCAAGCGCAGCCGTCCCGAAACCGAGCACAACATTTCGCTCACGGGCGGCAACGACAAGATCAACTACTACGTCAGCGGCCGCTACCTCTACCGTGAAGGCCTGTTCAACCATGGCGCCGAGGATATCTACAACGGCTACTCGTTCCGCACGAAGATCGCCGCCGAAGTAACGCCGTGGATGCACTACTCGAACAACATCAGCATGGAGGTGACCGACTACAAATACGGCGGTTACTGGGAGCAGGACGGTTCCGAAGAGCTCAACTCCAACGGCATCCTCTTCAACGTGGCCAACAACATCAGCCCGACGTTCGTTCCGGTCAACCCCGACGGCACCACGTTCGTTTATTCCAACGGCATCCAGTTCGCCAACTCGCCGATCGCCAGCGGACGCGGCGGCGTATTCGCCGACGGACGCAACAAGAACTCGCGCAAGAACAACTACTACATCATCACCAACCGGGTGACGTTCGACCTCACGCGCAACAAGGATCTGAAACTCAACGCCGACTACACCTACCGCCGCCGCGACAACCTCGGAGCCTACCGCTCCTATCCGACGGCCAACACATGGAACGCGACGCAGACCGCCGTGGTCGATTTCACCAACGGTTCGATCTACGACTTCTATCAGGAGGACCGCTACTACTATAACGGCCATGTGGTCAACGCCTACCTCGATTACGGCCACTCGTGGGGCAAGCACAACTTCTCGGCCGTAGCCGGCGGCAACTTCGAGGACTTCCGCTCGTCGAAACTGAGCGTCCGCCAGAAAGGGTCGCTGAGCGAGAAGCTGAGCTTCATCAACATGGCGCAGGGCGAGATCGAACGCTGCGTCGAGTCGAATACGGCCTACCGGACGCTGGGTTATTTCGCCCGTGCGAACTACGACTACGCCGGCAAGTACCTTTTCGAAGTGTCGGCACGCTACGACGGTTCGTCGCGCTTCGCCGCCAACGACCGCTGGGGCTTCTTCCCCTCGGCATCGGCCGGATGGCGCATCTCGGAGGAGAAATTCTGGGAGCCGATGCGCAACTGGTGGGACAACGCCAAGGTGCGCTTCTCGTACGGCTCGCTCGGCAACCAGCAGGTGTCGAACTACTACTACATCGAAACGATCTCGACCGGCCAGCTGGGCTACACCTTCAACGGCACGGAAAAGGCCAATTACGCCTCGGCGTCGAACCCCATCAGCGACGGACTTACGTGGGAGACGGTCGTAACCTACAACCTCGGTTTCGATCTGGGCTTCCTCAAAAACCGCCTCAACGTCACGGCCGACCTCTACATCCGCGACACCAAGGACATGCTCACCACGTCGCTCACGCTGCCCGACGTCTTCGGAGCGCCCTCGCCCAAGGAGAACTGCGCCGACCTGCGCACCAAGGGCTACGAAATCACCGTCAGCTGGCGCGACCGCCACATGGTGGCCGGCAAACCCTTCTCCTACGGCATTTCGGCATCGCTGGGCGACTACAAGTCCAAGATCACCAAGTATAAGAACGACGACATGCTGCTCACCGACCATTACGTGGGCGAGACGCTCGGCGAACTCTGGGGCTACCGCACCGACGGACTGTTCAAGACCGACGAGGAGGCGGCACGCTATCAGGCGCAGATCAACGACAAGGCGGTCAACAACCGCGTCTACACCAGCTCCGACGCTTCGGCGGCGCACCTCATGGCGGGCGACGTCCGTTTCCGCGACCTCGACGGCAACAACATCATCAACAACGGCGACGGTACGGTCAAGAATCCGGGCGACATGCGCGTCATCGGCAACAGCCTGCCGCGTTACACCTACTCGATCCGCGGCGACTTGAACTGGAACGGCTTCGACTTCGCGGTCTTCTTCCAAGGCGTCGGCAAGATCGACTGGATGCCCAGCGCCAACTGCTACTACTTCTGGGGACCCTACAGCTTCCCGACCACCACGTTCATCGCCAAGGACTTCGAGCGGCTGGCGTGGAGCGAGGACAACCGCAACACCTACTTCCCCCGCCGGCGCAGCTACCAGACTTCGAGCGCAGGTTCGATGAACGTCAAAACCGACCGCTACCTGCAGGACGCCTCGTACATCCGCCTGAAGAACATCACGCTGGGTTACACCATCCCGATCAACAAGCGCATCCTCGAAAAGGTCCGCGTATACGTATCGGGCGAGAACCTCGCCTACTGGTCGCCCCTGAAGCGCTACAGCAAGACGGTCGATCCCGAAGTAGCCACGACCAGCGCCACCAACGACTGTCTGTATCCCTATTCGCGGACCTTCTCCGTAGGCGTGGACATCACCTTCTAAACTAACCGGAAAGCATTATTTCGATCAACCATGAAAACTATCAGCAAAATATTGATATTCGTTTCGATGAGTCTGGCGCTGTCGGGCTGCGACGACTTCCTGACCAAGGAGCCGGAAACGAACCTTTCGCCCAATACGTTCTTTTCGAGCGAAGCGGAGCTGGAGCTTTGGACCAACCGCTTCTACAGTCTATTCGCAGGTCCCGACACCGATGCCATTCAGGTCTCCGACATCCAGATCGCCAAGAACCTCAGCTCCGTACAGCAGGGCACGCGCTCCCCGGCCACCGAAAACTGGGGCACAAGCGCATGGGCCTACCTGCGTTACATCAACTACTACCTCGAACGTTCGGGCAACTGCTCTGACGAGACTGTCCGCCAGCGCTACGACGGCGTGGCCTATTTCTTCCGCGCGCTGTTCTACTTCGAAAAGGTGCGCAAATACGGCGACATCCCCTATTACGACTTCGTGATTCCGTCGAACGACTGGGCTTCGCTCAAACGGCCGCGCGACAGCCGCGGATTCGTGATGAAGAAGGTCATGGAGGACCTCGACCGCGCCATCACGGACCTGCCCGACAACTGGCCGAGCGACGCGCTCTACCGCCTGAGCAAAAACGCCGCCCGCGCCATGAAGGCCCGCGCCGCGCTCTACGAAGGCACCTTCCGCAAATACCACGGCATCGCCGACGAGACGATCGACGGGGTGACCATCTCGGCCGACTATTTCCTCCAACTGGCCGCCGACGCCGCATGGGCCGTCATGGAGCAAAACAAATATTCGCTCTACAAAGGCAATACGCTCAAACTCGACGCCCCCTACCGCGAATATTTCATCCTCGAAGACGGCGACGCCAAGGAGACAATCCTCTCGATGCGCTTCAACGCCGACATCCTCGTGCGCCACGGCATCCAGTTCACGTTCCGCAACATGCGCCACAGCGCCACCCAGCGGCTGGTGAACCACTACCTGATGGCCGACGGCTCGAAGATTCAGGACCAGCCCGGATACGAGACCATGACCTACAACCAGCAGTTCCAGAACCGCGACCCGCGCATGGCGCAGACGCTCATGGCTCCGGGATATGTCGATCTGAACGGCATCGACGAGGTGATCGAAGACTGCAAGAGCTACGACATGACGGGTTACCGCTTCATCAAGTTCGTGAGTGACGACACGCATAACGGCGCCACCACCTCGACTACCGACTGGCCGGTATTCCGTTATCCGGAAATCCTGCTCACCTACGCCGAGGCCAAGGCCGAGCTGGGTACGCTGACCCCGGAAGACATCGCCCTGACCGTGGACGTCGTCCGCGACCGCGTGGGCATGCCGGCCCTCGACATGACGGCCGCCAACAACAATCCCGATCCCCTGATGGCCAGCTACTACCCCAACGTCAATTCCGGAGCGAACAAAGGCGTGATCCTCGAAATACGCCGCGAACGCACCGTCGAACTTCCCTGCGAAGGCCTGCGCCAGTGGGATATGCTCCGCTGGAAGGAGGGCGCCCAGCTGGTTCCCTCGTCGAACGGACTCGACGGCTTCCTCGGCTGCTACTTCCCCTCGCTGGGCGAATACGACATGAACGGCGACGGCAAGATGGACCTCTGCCTCTGGAGCGGCACCAAGCCCGCCACGACCTGCGACGCGATGCTCGAAATCGGCGAAGGCAAGGACGCCCAGCTGACCGAAGGCACGAGCGGCTATATCGTCTGCTTCCGGGGCCGCACCTACAAATGGGAGGAGGGCCGCGACTATCTGTGGCCGATCCCGACCGACCAGCGCGTGGCCACGGGCGGCGCACTGAGCCAGAATCCGGGCTACGAAGACGGACTGAGCTTCTGACGCCCCTTTGCTCCGCGACACAAAGAAGAGGTATTCCGGTGACCGGGATACCTCTTCTTCGAAAAAACAGACTCACCAAAACCATCAAGACCATGAAAAAACTGCTTTTGCTGCTCTTTGCGGCGGCTCTCTCCCTCTCCGCTTCCGAACCTGCGCGGGCGTGGGGCCGCGAAGGCCACGAAACGATCGCCAAGATCGCCGAACGCAACCTCACCAAACGGGCCAAGAAACGGATCGAGAAGTATCTCGGCGGGCACTCCGTCGTCTACTACGCCAAATGGATGGACGAATACCGCCAGACGCCCGAATACGCCTTCACCAACGACTGGCACACGGCGCCCGTGGGCGCGGACCTGCGCTACGGCGACGAACTGCTCAAGCCGGGAAAGGGCAACGCCGTTTACGGGCTTGAGCTGGCGATCCGCAACCTCAGGGATTACCGCAACCTGACCGACTCGGCCGTAGCGGTCAATCTGAAATACGTCATCCATCTGGTCGGCGACATGCACTGCCCTGCGCATATCAAATACACGACTCACAACACCAAGTACGACGTGCTGTTCGAAGACAAGTACCACAAGCCGCACAAGTATTACGTCCACCATGTCTGGGACAACGAGATCATCACCACGACCCGTATCTGGTCCGTCACCGAGTGGGCCGGCGAGCTGGACCGCGCATCGAAGCGGGAGAAGGCCGCCGTGCAGGCCGGCACGCCGCGCGACTGGCTGCACGACAGCGCCGTGACCTGCGAAGTGCAGTTCGAGTGGGCCAAGCCCGACGAGCGGCTGGGACAGGACTTCCTGAACAAGGCCCTGCCGCTGGTCGAACACCAGATCCGCAACGCCGGTTACCGGCTGGCGGCCGTCCTGAACGAGCTTTTCGACTGACGCGGCCGGAGCAGCGAATAAAAGAGCCGTCACTCGCAGCGAGTGACGGCTCTTTTCATAACGGGGCGATCCCTCTTCCGAGACCCCTCGCCGGTGCGGCGTCAGTCGTGCCGCCCCTGCGAACGCAGGTAGGAGATCAGCAGCTCCGGACGGTCGGTCTGAATCATCGTCGCGCCCATGTCGAGCAGCTTGCCGTAAACCGAACCGGGATCGCCGCTCTCCCACGCCGCATCGTCGCACAAGCCGCCGCAGAGCGACTCCCACAACGAATTGACCCAGAGTTTCGAGCCGCTCTCCACCACCTTTTCCATGCAATCCTTCACTTCGGGCGTATACTCGTCCCAGCACACCTCGTAGGCCAGCGGCACGATACCCTTCGACATGTATTCACCGAAAAGCTTCTGTCCCTGCGGTTTGAGGATGTCGATGATCGGCATATACATCATGTTGTGCTCGTATTCGCCGAATTTGGCGGCGACGGCCTCCGCCGGACGCTTGCCCTTGATGAGCATCTGCTCCGTCACGCCAAGCTCCTCGCTGATCTTCAGCGCCATGTCGTAAAACTCATATCCTTGGTCGATATTCACCACGATACGGTCCTTGCAGACCTCCAGCGCTTCGCGCAGGGTCGGCATCTTCCGGGGCGTACGCACGCCGTGCGCCGTACGCAGGAAGCAGCGCTGAATCGAATCATAGGTGATGTCGCACACACGTCCCCGCCCGGTAGTGGTCCGGTCGATGGTATGGTCGTGGCAGAGCACCAACACGCTGTCCTTCGTCAGTTTGAGGTCCAGCTCCATGATATCGACGCCCATGCGGATCACCGACTCGATGGCGGGAATCGAATTCTCCGGATAGTTGCGCCAGTCTCCGCGGTGCGAAGCCACCACGACGTATTTCGACGCGGGATCGTGAATCTCGGCCACGATTTTCGCCGCATGCGTCGGGTATTCCGGAGCGGCGGTTTTAGGTCCGGCGCATCCCCACAACAATGCGGGGATGGCCAGAATACAGCTGACAAGTCTCTTCATAAAAGTTTATGCAATTTGGTTTATCGTTCGATAAAATAGTCGCCCTCGTTACCCAGCACGATCTGCTCGGCCACCGAACGCAGGTAGGCCGCCTTGTCGGGATTCAATCCGCAGTCGGCCGGATCTGCGCCGAACCGCTCGCCGAAAAGCACCAGATAATTGACGCAGGCCTTCAGGTATGCGCCGTACTCCGACTGATGCTTGCTGTCCGAGTAGTAGAGGTTGATGCCCGAACCGCCCTCGCGCACCTGCCTGAAGGCGGGGCCGATCGGCGACACCCAAGTCCCGGCGGCCTTTGCCATGGCTTTGGCTCCGGCGTCGTTATAGGTCTCGAAGGTCGGGAAATCGGTAAAGCCGCCGTAGGACGCCGACGAGAAGGTCCACGTCTCCTCCAGAATCACCTTGCACGAAGGCGACGCGGCGCGCACCTTGTCGGCCAAGGTCGTAAGGCCCGTGAGGATCGACGCCGTGGCGTCGCGGCCATAGTTGGCGGGATTCTGGCTCTGGTCCTGCAGGAAAGCGAAATCGTAACCGCCCTGTTCGATGACGTCGGTCGAGAACCCCAGCGACAGATGCTGGGTCAGCGTCTGCGACCCTTTGAAGTGAGCCTTGATGTTGAGAGCATGCCCTTCGCGCCATGCGATCTCCTTGAGCATCCACGCAGGGTTGCTGTAGTAGGAGAACGAGTTGCCCAGACACAGCACTTTCTTGGTGTCACGGGGCGTCGCCGTGCCGAAGTTCTGCACGTAGCTGCCCGTAAATCCGTAGGGAGGAATGGAACTGGCGGCGTTGGTCGCCGTGATGTTCTGCGTACCGCCCGCGCAGGTATAGGGTCCCACGGCGCGGCAGCGGATTTTCACTTCGCCGTCGGTCACGGCGTTTTCGAAGCGCATCGTCTGCATGACGGTCGCGTGCTGATACGAGGACCCGGTGGCAGTGCCCGAACACTTGTAGGTATAGCGGACAGCCGGGTTTTCCGGAGCCGTGAGCAGATCGGCCTCGACGCTCTTCCAGACTCCGCCGTCGAGGTATTCGACGATGAAGTATTTGGGCGAATTGGCTTCGCCCGCCATCGTGGCGTTGAAATCGACGACCGATCCGGCGGCGAGATTCTCCACCGGGAAGGTATAGAGCCAGTAGTCGCCTTCGACCATCGTCGAAACCGCAGGACGGTTCGTAACGACGCTCCGCTTGAAAGCGGCCGAAGCATTCGCATCGCCGCGCACGACCGAAATGAAGCCCGCCGCGCCCGATGTCGCAGGAATGACGTTGTCGTCGGTCCACGACGAGCCGTAAAGCGGCAGCGTCGAAGCTTGGAACACCCACTTGCTGGGGAACGCTTCGCCCCGCGCCTGCTGATCGACCCTCACCGTCGCGCTTTTCGAGCCGTCGGTCGAAGCGAACGTGACGACCGCCGACCGCGGCGCGGTCTTCGTGTTGGCGCCGGCCCCGATCTTGATATACTGCACGCCGGAGTCCCTGACGCCCGAAACGACGGGTACGTCCGAGAGGTCCGTAATATGCGCCCAATCCCCGTCGGCGCTCACCGTCCAGTCGTAATCGACCGACGAAAGCTGTACCACGGCGGCATTGCTGCCCTGAGCATTCAGCTCGACCGACGAAAGGTTCACGCCGAATTCCGGCTCGGCGGGCACCTGCGAACCGTTGGGATAATAGAGGATGTTCTGGCTGTTCACATGCACGGCCGTCGCATTGTGGTCGCCGATGTAGGACATGTAATTCGTGTAGTTCACGCCGACCAGCGCATAGGAGCCGTCCTCGTAAGCGCCCAGATCGCCCTGCGCGATGCAATCGCTGAATCTGGCCGCCTTGTTGCACTGTCCGAAGAGCGTGCCCTTGTAATTGGCGCGGTCGGTGATCACCAGTCCGTAATTCTCGCAGCCGACGAATGCGTTGCCGTCGTCATTGACCAGACAGATGATGCCGCCCGCCGCGCCGCTCGTCTTGCAGATCACATTGCCGCGATTGACGGTATTGGTGATCTTGCTCCCGACTGCCGTAATGCAGGTAATGTTGCCGATGCGGGCGCTATTTACCGTGGCAAAGGCATTGACGTTGTCGCCTTCGTTCACGCAGTTCTCGATCTCGGTGTAGCGGTTCGCAGCGGCCACGATACCCGAAGCGCGGGCTACCTGCGTGTCGAGGTCTCCGTAATTGGCGCACTCGGCGATCGTCACCACGGCCGTCGTGTTGCTCTTGTTCGAGCTGAAGCCGACGATACCGCCCACGTGAATGCCCGTCGCGCCGTTCTTGGTGTTGCCGCCCGACGTGGCCGTCAGAGCGCCGTGGTTGACCAGTTTTTCGAGCCGCGCCCCGTTTTTGTCGGCAAAGGCGAGTCCCACCATGCCGATGGTCATGCGAGTTTCGTCGGGAGCCGCCCCGTCGAAGGCGATCGAAGCCTTATTGACTACGTTGCGCACGGTTGCTTCGTAAACCAGACCGGCCACCACACCGCAGTCGGTGCCCGCCGTCGCCTTGTCTTCGAGCGAGCAGCTCGCGTCGAAAATTAGGTTCTCCACCACGGCCCCGTTGGCCACGGCCCCGAAGAATCCCCATGCCGAGGTCGCCTGCGCGGCCTTGCAGACCATCTTCAGGTTGCGGATCGTATGGCCCTGTCCGTCGAAATAACCCGTAAAAGGTCTTCCCGAAGTGATCGAAAGCGCATTGCTCGCCAGCTTGGACGTAGCCGCGCCGATCGGCGTCCACTCCGTCACCTCGGCCAGATCAATGTCGTCCAGCAGCACCACGACGCCCTTGTCATCCTGCCACGGAGCGAGCGTCCCGCCCGCATTCACGGCCGCCGCGAACTCGATCAGGTCGTCGGCCGTGCTGATGCCGCCCTGCGGCGCGAAGGCGTAAAGCGCCTTGGCCATATGCTTGGCGCGGAATACGCCGCCCTGCTCGGCATAGGAGGTGATGCCGGTCTTGTAGATATTCTTCGAATAGCTCTTCCCGTCGGCCGTATTGAGCGTAAGCCGCAGCCCCGCTTCGGACTTGAAACGCCCGACGGGGAATTTGATCGTCTGGGGCTTGGTCAGATCCACGCCCTCGGCGAAGTTGAAAATCAAGCTGTTGCCCGTACCGTTCTCGGCGGGTGTCAGCGCCAGCGTTTCGGGGTCTACCGTCCCTTCGAACGACAGAAACCCTTCGAAAGCCCCCTCATCGGCCGGCTCGACGGTCAGCGACTGCGCCGCGCTCGCCAGCTCCCCTGCGTCGATACGCAGTTCGATGACCGAGAAGATATTGCGGAAAGTCACCTCCAGCGCGCCTTCGGCAAGATTCCCCGAAGTGGGCAGCCCCACGAGCGGCGCCCGCGCCGGATTGCTCTGCGACTCCGCATCGAGCGCAATCGTCCGCTCGGCCTCCACGGCGACCACCCCTTCGGCAGTCGTTGCGGGATAGTAGGCCGTCAAAGGCTTCGAAGCGTCGTAGTCGGCGATGCCGGCTTCGCTCGTGAAAGCGGTCGTCGGTCCCGCTTCCGCGGCCGTGTATTCATAGGCCGCGCCGTCGTAAACGACCGTGATGCGGTCGCCCGCCTCCCAAGTCGATTTACCCTCTTCGATGTCCGTGCGGGTCGCGGGCGGGCAGGCGGCCACGATGACCAACCCGTCGGCATCCTCATACCCGGTTCCACGCACCGGCTCCGCCAGTTCGGGAGAGTGCGCGCACCCCGCCGCGAAGAAAATCGCGGCGAATAACCATGCAAATATCTGTTTCATTGGATTACTGCTTTACTCTTTGTTCGAATCGTTTTCAAAATCGGTGTCCTCGATCCCGTTGCCGGGCGTCTGGGTGCCGGACGACATGTCGGTCACGGCAAAGGGCGTTGCAAGGGCGTAGCGCGCCGCCTGCAGCGCAACCGGCTGATTGTCGTCGGTCACGGGCGTCGTATAAGTGCCGTCCGTCGTACTCGACACGTTGTAGCGGAAGCTGTTGCCGTCGAGTTTCTTGCCGCCGAACGAAGGCGAGATGATCGACTCGAAGACGGCGCAGGCCGCGGCATAGCGGCTCAGGCCGTAATCCATGTGATAGCCGTCGCGCGTGAGGTCCATGTCGTTGTTGAGCGACGAGGTGCGCAGGTTCTGCAGCACCGTTCCGGTGGGTATGATCTGCTCCACGTCGGTCTGGTCGAGCACCTTGCGGGCCTGCGCCACGATCACGTCGAACATCTCGTCCTGCGTCGTGAAATTCTTGTAGGGCCGCTGCGCTGTACCGATCTTGTCCATGTTGAAATAGGCCTGCGACATGATATAGACGAACTTGGGCGTATGTCCGTTCTGGTCGGCCCTGATGTCGGCGATCAACCCCTGAATGGCGTTTTT
Source organism: Alistipes sp. HGB5 (assembly GCF_000183485.2). Lineage (NCBI taxonomy): Bacteria > Pseudomonadati > Bacteroidota > Bacteroidia > Bacteroidales > Rikenellaceae > Alistipes > Alistipes sp. HGB5. Next base: position 164,527 of record NZ_AENZ01000009.1, read on the forward strand.
CTCGGTATCGTTCCATATCCAGCCGCAGCTGTTGCCCGTATGTTCCTGCAGGCAGACGATGTCCCACGTATCCGACTTGACGATCTGCTGAATGTTGTATCCGGTGTAGGAGAGCCAGAGCGAAGTGCCGGGGTTGTACTTGTAGCAGGTATAGTCGGACTTGGTCGCATAGCCGTCGGCATATTCGGGAATCGTACGACCGCCGTAATAGAGATGGACCATCTTCAGCGTCGGGATGTCGGCGGCTGAGACCATCTTCGGGAGGTGTTCGACGGCGTCCTTGGTAAAGCTGTTGCCGATGAAGAGGATGCGCAGCGTCGGCTCTACATCGTCGCCGCCGCCCGAACCGCCCGAACTCGAACCGATCATGTAGGTAATGTTGTCCGCGTTGATCGGATCGGTAGATTTCTGCACGCCCAGATAACGCACCTGCTCGTTTTCGCCGTACGAATCGTAAACCGCAGTTCCGCCGTTGTAAACCCCGACCTTGCCGCCCGCGATGCAGTTGATCCAGCTGGTCGCATAGGCGCTGTAGCCGAAGAACACGCCGCGGTTGGCGTCGTCGGTGAGGATCTCGCCGTAATTGGCGCACCCGCTGAACGAGTTGGTCGCATGGTTGGCCAGACTGAGCAGACCGCCGCAGCGGGCGCCGCCCGTCGAGACGAGATTGCCGTTGTTGATGCAGTCGGTCATCGAGCATCCCGTACCCGTGATGCAGGTGATGTTGCCCAGACGGCCCGTCGTACCGCACGAATTGAGCTGGTTGCCGTGGTTCACGCAGGAGTTGATCCGCGTGTAGTTATTCGCCGCGGCGACGATGCCCGAAGAGCGCGCCGAGTTAGAGGTGATATTGCCGTAATTGTCGCAGTAAGCGATGTCGTTGCAGATCTTGTTGGTCGCGTTGCCCGTCGCAAAGCCGCAGATGCCCGCCATGTGGATCGCCGCGCCGGCTCCGTTGGCCGAATTGCCGTGGGTATCGGCCTCCACCGCGCCGTAATTCTGCAGGCGTTCGAGCTTCGTGCCCTCCGTTTCGCTGAAGATGAAGCCCACCATCGCCGCCGAAACACGCGCGGCGCTGGTGCCGTCGTATTCGATCTTCGCATAATTGACGCAGTCGGAGACGTTCGCATCGCGGCATACGCCGGCGATCACGCCCACCTCGGCCGTGCCGCCCGAAGCGGTGACTTTCAATGCGCTCGCATCGCCCAAGGCCGCGCCGACCGTCAGGTTGCGCACCGTCGCGCCGTCCAGCACGCCGAACAGTCCGTAAGCCGTATTGGCCGCACTGCCCCCGTAGGCGAGTTTCAGGTTTTTCAGCGCATATCCCTGCCCGTCGAAGGTGCCCTTGAAGGCGTTGCCCTCGATAGTCAGCAGGTTCTTTTCCCATTTATAGGAGGCGTTGCCGATCGGCGTCCAGCCGGCGACGTCCTTCATGTCGATATCGCCGAGCAGCGACACCACGCCGCCGGCATCCTCCCACTGCGCCGTACTTTCGCCCGCATTGACCGCGTCGCGGAAAGCCGTCAGGTCCTCGACCGTCGCAATGCCCGGCTTGGCGGGTCCGCCCGAAAAGCTGTTGTTCTCCAGCGTCGGCACGCCGCCGCCCGTGAGCGTGAAATAGATATACTGTTCGAAATTCTGCTCCGTAATCTCCGTCGCGCCCTGCTGGCCGTCCGAGAAGGGACCTATCCGGCCGCCGATCTTGCAGTTGCGGATCGCGATGGTCTTCTTGTTGGTGTTGGCGCAGACGATGCCGATGTACTTGTTCGCCGCGGCATTGATGATGTCGGAGAGTACGGCGCCGTAGTTCTCGCAGCCGTCGATGGCCGTATTGTTGTCGTTGGTCTGGCCGGCGATGCCCGCGGCATAGCCGTGCGTCGTATCGCCCGCAACGGCAAAAGCGACCGTGCCGTTATTGACGCACGATGTGAGGTAGGTGTGGCCGCCCATGGCCGACACGATGCCTGCCACGCGGCTGTTCGAAGCCGTCACGTCGCTGCAGGTCACCGCCGCATTGTTCGCGCAGTTTTCGAGCTTCGTGTATTTGTTCATCGTGGCGACGACACCCGCCGTACGGGTCGCCTGCGCATCTATCGCCCCTTCGTTGACACACCCCACGACGTTGTTGTAGCGTTCGGTGGTCGTCGAAGCGTCGGCGAAACCGACGATGCCGCCGATCGAGAAGCCCGTGGCTCCGTTCTTGGTGTTCACACTGTTCTTCGACGTAATCTTGCCGTAATTGGTGCAGGAGAGGATATGACTGTCATTTTCGTTGGCGCAGATCGCGCCGACGATGCCGCCAGCCGATTCGCGTACATTGTCCCCGCCGCCCTGAATGTCGATCGCCGCACGGTTCTCGCAATTCTCGATCGTGGCTTCATAGGCATATCCGGCCACGGCTCCCACGGCCGTCATCGCGGCCGCGGTCGAAACGACCGACGAGCCTTCGCCGATGGCAAGGTTCCTGACCGTGGCGCCCTTCAGCACGCCGAAGAGTCCCCAAGCCGAACCCGCCGCAGCGTCGGCCGGAACGACGATCTTCAGATTCCTGACCGCATGGCCCTGTCCGTCGAAGGTGCCCTGAAACGCCGGTCCCATCATCGCGTTGGCCGTCGTATAGGCGCCGTTTCCGATCGGGGTCCACGCCACGTCCTTCATGTCGATATCCTGCGTCAGCACGGCTTTGGCGGCCGCCTCCTCGCCGCCGGCATTGACCGCCGCGGCGAAAGCGACCAGCTGGTCGGGCGTCGAAATGGCGACCGTACCGAGCGTCGCGGCCTTGTAGAAGAGCGGCTTCACGATCACGTTGTCGGCCAGATCGTAGGCCATGACGATAACCGTACCGCGCGAGAACGAAGCGTCGAACGAAACCGTCACCGTCTTCGCGTCGCGGTCTATCACGGCGTCAAGCCCCTCGGCCTTGGCGACGGCCACGATGGCCGTCTCCTTAGCCTCGCCCGAAAGCTCGTAGGATACCGTAATGCTCTTCGAAGGGTCTGCGACGGTGGTAACCGGCATCGCGTCCAGCTTGAGGTTGAGCGAGTTGAAAACCCGCAGGGTGATCGTGCTTCCGTCGCCGAGCGTCAGGCTGAAATTGCCGTCGCCGTCCAGCTCCGCAGAGCGGAATACCGACGTGGCGTCGGTCGTGGCCTTGATCGGGTTGCCCGAAGCGTCGAGTATCTGCACGCCGTCCACGGTCCAGCAGCCGTCGGCATCGACCGAAATCGTCGGCGTGTAGCCGCTCACGGGGAACTTCTCCCCGTCGTCGTCGGTCAGCCACGTGATTTCGCCGTCGATGCACTTGGTCCAGTAATAGACGCCGTTCTCGTCGAGCTTCACGCCGATGATCGGCACGTCGACGATGTCGTCCATCGTCGCCAGCACGACCGTATGTTCGACGTCCTTGTTGTCCTTGTAGGTGACGACGTATTTCCCGTCGGCGTCCTGCGACACGGTGGTGATGACGTTGCCGTTGGTCAGATAGCTCAGGTCCGCGAGCTGCTTGCCGAGCGTCTCGGCCTTGGCTTTCAGGGCTTCGATCCGGTTTTTGTAGCCGTCGATCCGGCCGCGCAGCTCCGAATCGTCGAAGTCGCTGCAACCGCAGAAGACCACGGCCGCAAATAGTATGATGATATTCAGTATCTTTTTCATTGTCGTTCCGTTTTTCTGGATTACAGCCTTTTAGTTGTTTATCGTCGGATCGTAGTACTCGTCGTTCTTGTACGAGAACGCATTGTGAACGGTCGCGGCAGGCGCCGAAGTCGGATTGTCCTTGTAGGTGGTGTAACTGCCCACGTATCCGCCCATCGTACAGCTGCTGACGTTGACCCACTCGCCGCTCGACTGGCCCGAATATCCGCAGGCCCATGCCGGACCGTGGTCGGAATTGTAGACGTCGCCCAGAATGGCGCCCTGATTCGCGCAGCCGATGATCCGGATGTTGGAGTGGCCGATGAATCCGCCCGTGCGGCATCCGATATGGGTGAACACGTTGCCGTAGTTGGTACAGCTCTCCACGGTCGCCGTCAGCACCTTCTTCAGGTCGTCCGTACCGCCGATCAGGCCGCCCATACGCTTGCTGTTGTAGGAATTCTGCGCAGCCGCTCCCTCGAACTTGCCGACGATGTCGTCCTCGACCGTACCGCGGTTGTCCGAATTCTTCACGTTGCCGTTCATCAGCGTAGCGACCAGACCGCCCGTGCGGCCCGTCGGGCAGCTGATGTGTCCGTAATTGACGCAGAACTGAATCAGGTTGCCTTGGTCCTTGGCCATGAAGCCGCAGATACCGGCCGTCTGCATGCCGTTGCCGCCGTTGCCGTTGTTGGTGATCTTGCCCGTGCGTACGAACCCGTAATTCGCGCATCCCAGCGACTTGGCGCGGCCGCCGATGGTCGAGTTCTTCATCACGCCGACCAGACCCGAAGCCACGCAGAGCACTTCGGAACCGCTGTCTCCGGCGAAGTCGATGTTGTAGTAGTTGGTGCACGATTCGATCGTCGAGTTGACCGCATAGACGGCCAGCGACGCGACGCTCGTCGCCTTCGGGGCGTCGCCCGTGAAGGTCCACGTGATGTCGGTGTCGGGATCGCCCAGCGTCAGGTTGCGGACCGTAGCCCCGTCGAGCGAGCCGAAGAACGCGTAGCCCCACTTGCCGGTGGACATGTCGGCCGTATAGTTCAGGTTCTTGACGGCGAAGCCCTGACCGTCGAAGATGCCCTTGAAGGGATTGACCGTCTTGTAGGGAGTCGTCGTATTGTACTCGCTGGCATCCACGCCGCCGATCGGCGTCCACGACTCGACGGCCGCCATGTCGATATCGTTCAGCAGCACGACTTCGCCCGCCTCGTTCTCCCAGCGTGCGGTGCTGGCTCCGGCATTGACCGCCGCGGCGAAGCCCATGAGGTCGGCCGCGGTCGAGATGCCGCCTCCGCCGCCTTCGGGAATCTTGGGCGACTGCTTGACGACGATTGCCGCCGAGATGTCGTAAAGCGCATTCGAGAAGCGGATTTCGCCCGTGCGGAGCGCGCCGCTCGCATCCTCGTAGTAATCGGCCGTGAAGACGTGCGTAAGGATCGTCATCGCGCGGGTCGAGTTGTATATGAGCCACTTGGACGCCGACTCCTCGACCGTCACTTCATAGTCGATGCTGGCCGAAACCTTGACTTCGAACTGCGTCATGTCGCCTTCGAGCACGATATCGGCCGTCGAACCGTTGTAAACCGGGTCCTGAATCTCGGCCGTGCCGTAGGTGAAGAAAAGCGGTTTGAGAATCGTATTGCCCCCGGCGTGCGCCATGACGAGGATATTGCCCTCTTGGGCGCCCTCCTTGAGCGAGACGGTGATCGTCGATATGGATTCGTCGATCTCGGCGTCGACGTTGTAGGCGGTGAAGATATCCACCAGCGCGCCTTCCGCCTGCGAACCGCCGACGGTGTATCTGATCTTCACTTTCGAGGCATAGTCCGGAACGGCCGTGTAGGTCGGCGAGTCGAACGAAACGGACAGCGCCTCGAACATCTGCAGGCGCAGTTCGGTGCCGTCGGCGAGAATGAAGACGGCTTCGCCGGTCTTTTCGTCCACGTAAGCCTCTTTGAAGAGGATGTTGCTGACGTCGTCGGCCAGCACCTTGTTGCCCTTGGCGTCGGTGATCGGCTTGCCGTTCACCGTCCAGAAGCCCTCGGCGTCAATGCCCACTTCGGGTTTCTCACCGCCTGCGGGAACCTTCTCGCCATCCACGAGTATCCATTCGTAGGTCTCGCCGTTGTCGGAGGTCTGGCGCCAGTACCACACGCCGTCCTCGTCCTTGGCGATGCCGACGATCGGCAGGGTGACGACCTCTTTCTGGGTGGCGAGGGTAAGCGTGCGGCTCTCCCCGCCGCGGTCGATGTAGGTGATGACGTAGTTGCCTTCGGCATCGGTCGAGATGAGCGACACGAACGAGCTGTTTATCAGCTGCGTGAGCGCGTCCATCTGCGTACGGAGTCCGTCCACGGCCTGTTCCAGTTCATCGAGAATCTGTCCCACGTCGTCGAGGTCCTTCTTGATACGGGTATCGTCGTATCCGTCGCTGCATGCCGCTGCAAACAGGAATGTAGCGAGGAAGATCGTATTCAATATCTTTTTCATCGTTCTGTTCATTTAGTCGTTTATGGGTTCCTTGCTACTTGATCCTGACATGCATGTAGTTCATGCAGCTGCGCTCGCCCTTCGAGTCGCAGGGCCTGTTGGCGATCGCGCCGGCGCCGTTCTCCCATTTCCACAACGTCGTGGAGCCGCCGCCGTCGAAACGGATCGCATTGTGAAGCCCCAGTTTCTTCATGGTCATGTAAAGCTGCCAGTAGTTCATGCCGGTGTCGATGCTCGTGCGGCCGTCCACGCAGACCAGCTTGACGGTCGTGCCGGCCTGATCGGCTCCGATGCAGGTGGCCGGCATGAGCGTCGCGTCGTTCACCGCATTCCAGTTGCCGCCGTTCAGGAAGCGGTACATGCTGGAGTTGTGCATGATAATCTGTTTGGAGACGCTGCCGATAGACACGTTGGCGTTGATCCGGACAGCGTCGCCCACCTTGAGTGCCGCAGCCAGCGCCGCAGCCTTTTCGCCCGTCACCTGAAGCACCCAGTCGGTCTTTTCGCTCACGAACGGCACCTCGACCGAGGCTCCGTTGCGGCCGTCCACGATCGCCGTGACCGTCGCGTCGAACCAGCCGTCGTTGACGGTCATCTGCTGCGAGCAGCGGCCCACGACGAAGAGCGCATCGCTGCCCACCGGATTGTAGATGCCCGGATGCGGCTCCTTTCGGAAGCGCGAAGTATAGAGATTGGCGTCGTAACCGTCGGTATTATTGAGCCGGACGATCGTATCGTTCACCGAGTAGTATTCGTAGTCCGTATCGTTCACCTTGAGATAGCCCGTGAAGCTGCGGTTGTCGAAGCTGACGGTACGGTCCTCGAAGAAGGTGAAGCCGGGACGGTGGTTCGAAAGCGACTGGCGCACGGTCGGGTTGTTGATGAAGACCGGTTCGCCGTATTCGATGTGGAATCCGCGCGGGAAACCGTCGTGCGAATTGAAGAAGCCCGTGTTGATGCCGGCAACGATGTTGCGGCCCTCGGCGCGGCGGCGCGTACAGGTCTCGGAGAGCGTTTCGCGCAGTTTCTTGCCGTTGTTCGAGTTGTTGTTGGCATTGGGGTTGAGACAGAGTTCGTCGGCCATGACCGTTTCGAGCACCACGTTGGGATTGGTCAGGTCGGCCTCGACGACGTAGACGTTCTGGGCGAAATTCTTCATCGCGTAGTGGTAGAACTTCACACCCTCGGCCAGCTGCGTCTCCGCCTTCACCTCCCAGTCGTAGAACTCCTCGTACTGGTCGCTCAGGCCGTTGAGCGTCGGATCGAATTTTCCGTGTACGATCGCCATGGCATAGGTCGCTTCGGGAGCCGACTGCGGATTGTCCTTGTATGCGGTATAGTCGCCCACGCGGCCGCCGACCACACATTCGGTAATCAGGTCGGCGCTCTTGTTGTAGCCTGCCGCCCAACCCGAACCGTGGTAATTGGTCCCCGACAGCGTGTGGTCCGAAAGGATGACGCCCTTGTTCTCGCACTTGGTGATCTTGGCCTCGTTATGGCCGACGAAGCCGCCCGTGCGGCAGCCCAGCTGCGAGAAGACGTCGCCGTTGTTGACGCACGAAGTGAACGCGGCGTCGGCCGAAGCGCCGCCGGCGAGTCCGCCCATGCGCTTATAGCCCGGATTGGCGCCGAAAATACCGTTCACGTCGTCCTGCACCTTCCCGTTGTTGACGCATGCGGTCACTTGACCGCTGGTAGCCACGGCCACGATGCCGCCGCTGCGTCCCGACGGAGCGCTCAGAGCGCCGTTATTGGTGCATTCGGTCAGCGACGAAGTCTTCATGTAACCGACGATACCGCCCTGATGGAATCCCGAATTGGAGCCGTTGCCCGTGTTGGCGATCGTGCCGCAGGTCAGCGCGCCGTCGTTGACGCACTGCGTCAGCGTCGCGTTCTGGAGATATCCGGCGATGCCGCCCAGACATACCGAGATGTTGGCGGCGTCGCTGCCCGCGAATGCGATCGCGGCCTTATTGGTGCAGGAGGTGATTTTGCCTTCGGCATAGCCGGCGAAAGCGCCGATCGCCGCACCCTGCGGAGCCGCGCCAGTCAGACGGATGACGCCTTCGATGGTGAGGTTCTTGATTTCGCCTTCGGCGCCGAGGGCCGAGAAGAGGCCGTGGGCGACGTTGCCGTCCGCAAGGTCGAAGGTCCAATCGACGTTCTTCAGCGCGAAATTCTTGCCGTTGAACACTTTATCGAAGACATTTTCACCCATTGCATAGGTGACTGCCTTGTTCGCATCGGCGGTGCTGGGAGTTACGACTCCGCCGATCACATAATCGCTCCAGTCCGTGCCTGCCATGTCGATGTCGTTCATCAGGCAGACTTCGCCGTCGATCGTATATTTGGCCAGACTCTTGCCGGCATTGACCGCCGAGGCGAAAGCCTTGAGATCGTCGGCGTTGCGGATGCCCGTCGGCGCGCCTTCCATCGTCGTAAAAATCAGCGGCTTGATAATCACGTTGTCCGCGCCGTCGTAGAACATCACGACCAAACGGCCCTCCTCGAAGCCGTCGGGGAAGGTCACGGTAATGGTTTTGGCCTGCTCATCGAGTTTGGCCGCGAGTCCTTCGGCCTTCTCGACGGTCAGCACCGAAGTTTCGGTCTCGCCCACGAGCGTATAGGTGATCACGAGCGGCTGCGCGACGTCGGGCACTACGGTCCGGGGTTCGACGCTCAGCAGCACGTTGAAGCCGTTCTGCACCTGCGCCGTGACCTGCACGCCGTCGCCCAGCGTGAAGACCACCGTGCCGTCGTCCTTCATTTCGACCTTGGTGATCACCGAAGCGCTCTTGCCCTCGGCCTTCACCGGATTGCCCGACGCATCGGTTATCCGCTTGCCGAAGAGCGTCCAGTAGCCCTGATCGTCTACGCCGATTTCGGGCGTACGGCCCGTAACGGGAATTTTGGCGCCGTCGGTATCGAGCAGCCACGAGGTCTTGCCGCCCGTGGTGACGGTCCAATAGTAGATTTCGCCGTCGGCCTTCATGCCGATGATCGGCTGGGTATTGGCGTCGTCCATGGTCGCGATGTCGATCGTGTGCTCCACGTTGTCGGCATCCTTGTAGCTGAGGACATAGTGCCCGTCGGCATCCTGCGTGATCGAGGTGACGGCACCGCCGCTGACGACTGCGGCCAGCGCGTCGAGCTGCTGCTGCATCGTCGTGACCTGAGCCTTGAGTTCGTTGAGGCTCTTGTACATCCCGTCGATGTCCTTCCACAGGGCCGAATCGTCGAAGTTGTCGCTGCATCCGTAAGCGAAAACGGTCGCAGCGGCGAACATCAGAGTCAAGATTCTTTTCATTCGTTTTAATTTTAAGGTTTGTTGAGTTTCGGTCGGTTCAGAGGCGCCGCCGTAACGACGCCTATATTAAGAACACATATCCGGCTCCGAATACGTAACCCGCAAAAGATGTTTTTGCCTGACGAATGAAAAAATCCGCTCCGCATGCCCCGGCGGCGGGAACGGCCCGAAAAGAGACGTCCCGGAGACCGCAACGGTCTCCGGGACGCACCTCCTCAGATCGGTTCCGCGCGCCGCTATTCGGCGTCGTGCGGGAAATATTTCATGTATTGAACGCGCTGGTAGACGTCGCTTTCGGCATTGCCGTAATTCATCTTCCCGCGGAACTCGGCCAGCGACCCGAAGCCGTGGCGTTCGGCCCACAGGTCGATGAAGCGGTTGATGTCCACGATCACGCCGTAGCCCTTCTCGTGGATCGCCGAGCAGATCTGCACGGCGTTCGCGCCGCACAACAGCGCCTTCACGGCCGCTTCGCCGTCGTGCACGCCCGTCGATACGGAGACGTCGAGCTGCGGCACGGCCGTCGTGCAGAGCGCCACGCTGCGCAGTACGTTGCGCAGTTCGGCCGGCTCGCTGAACGGATCGCCGTTCACGAAGGTCATGCGCTCCACGTCGATATCGGGTTCGAAGAAGCGGTTGAACATCACCACGCCGCGGGCGCCGCGCGCCAGCAGCGAATCGGCCACGGCCAGCACGTTGGTCAGGCGCATGGGAAGCTTCACCGACACGGGAATCTTCACGGCCTCGGCCACGCGGCGGACGACGTCGGCGTACTCCTGTTCCAGCTCCTGCGCCGAACGGTGACGGTCGGTCGGCTGCAGGAAGATGTTCAGCTCCAGCGCCGCGGCGCCGGCCTGCTCCATCGAGACGGCATAGTCGGTCCACGCTTCGGCCGAAGCGATGCAGTTGATGCTGGCGATGACGGGCACGCCCGTCGTGCGCGCATCGGCGACGAGTTTGAGGAATTCACCCTTGTAGGCATCGCCGATATAACGTTCGAGGTACTCGCCCGAATCGCCCATGCCCTGCTGCGACGCATAGTCGAGGGCCGCGGCATGGCGGATGATCTGCTCCTCGAAGATCGACTTGAGGACCACGGCGCCCGCACCGTTGCGCACGCACTGTTCGATGTTGGACACCGTGGCCGTATAGGGCGAACTGCTGACCACGACGGGACTCGAAAGGTCGAGTCCGAGGTATTTTGCTTTCATAAAACGAGCTTTTTATAGTTACTAATCGCTTTCACGGCCGGGAATGGCCCGGCTCAGGCGGCTGTTCGGCACAGCCCCGCCGCAGCGGATTAAACGAACGGAATCTTCACCACTTCGGCGCGGAGGGGTTTCTCGCGCACGACGACGGCGATTTCCGTACCCGCCTTGGCGTATTCGGGCGTCACGTAGCCCAGTCCGAAACCGACCTTCATGCAGGGCGACATCGTACCCGAAGTGACATGGCCGATCCGCGTGCCGTCGGGCGCGGCGATCTCGTAGCCGTGGCGCGGAATGCCGCGGTCGATCATCTTGAATCCCACCAGCCTGCGGGTCACGCCCTCGGCCTTCTGCTTCTCCAGCAGGGGGCGGTCGATGAACTCCTTGCCCTCGGCGAATTTGGTGATCCAGCCCAGTCCGCCTTCGAGCGGCGAGGTGGTGTCGTCGATGTCGTTGCCGTAGAGGCAGAAGCCCTTCTCCAGACGCAGCGTATCGCGCGCGCCCAGACCGATATTCTTGAGTCCGAACTCTTCGCCGGCCTCCCAGAGCGCTTTCCAGAGTTTGTCGCCGTCTTCATTGGCCGCGTAAATCTCGCAGCCGCCCGATCCCGTATAGCCCGTGATCGAAAGGATGGCGTCGCAGCCTGCGACCTTCATCTTTTTGAAGGTATAGTACTCCATCTCCTCGACCGGCTCGTCGCACATCTTCTGCACGATCTTCATGGCCAGAGGTCCCTGCACGGCGAGCTGGCAGATTTCGTCCGAAGCGTTGTAAAGCTCCTTGCCGTGGCCTGCCTCCATGCCGAACGCCCGGCCCTGTTCGCAGATGTGGTTCCAGTCCTTTTCGATGTTGGCGGCATTGACGCAGAGCATGTAGGTCTCGGCATCGACCCGGTAGACGAGGATGTCGTCCACGATACCGCCCCGGCCGTTGGGCATGCAGGTATACTGCACCTTGCCGTCGTAGAGTTTCGACACGTCGTTGGTCGTGATGCGCTGCAGCAGGCCGAGGGCCTTAGGTCCCTTGACCCAGATTTCGCCCATGTGGCTCACGTCGAAGACGCCGGCGCCGCCGCGGACGGCCATGTGCTCGTCGTTGATGCCCGAGAACTCGATGGGCATATTGTATCCCGCGAATTCGGCCATTTTAGCCCCCGCGGCAATGTGGTACTTGGTGAATGCAGTGGTTTTCATATCAGGATTTTAAGGTTTTATTCGCGGCGTTTGACACCCAGACGCGGACAGCGATGGAACTCCTTCGTCCGGTCGAACAGGTAGCGGTAGGTGGTGTGCATCTTGTGGCGCGTGGCGCAGACGTAGCTTTCGATCATGCGGTTCATCACCGGATTGAAGTCGCCCACCCATGCGAATTCGATGGTCTTGTAGTGGTTGCGCGGCGTGCGCATGTATTTTTCGAGGATGAAGCGCATCATGCCCGATTCGACGCCCTTGCCGTGGAATTCGGGGGCGATGCCGAAGATGATGCCGAAAATGCGGTCGCTGGCCTTGCGGACCTTCAGGTCCCAAAGCATCCGCAGCTTCTGAATGAGTCCGAATTTGCCGTTGAACTTGCCGATGATGCGGTTCAGGTCGGGAACCATGATGAAGAAACCGATCGGCTCGTCGTTGAAATAGGCGAAGAAGATGATCTCCGGGTCGATGATCGGCTTCATCGTCTCCATGATCTTCATCGCCTCCTCCTGCGTCATGGGCTTCACGCCCGAAAAGAGCGACCACGCCTTATTATATATGATGCGGAAGTTCTCGGCCTCCTCCTCGATGCGCGACATGTCGATCTGGCGGAAACCGTAGCCCGGCGTCGAGAAGAGACGCTTGGCCCGGTCGTGGACCATGGCGTTCACGTCGTCGTCGTAGATTTTCCAGATGTAGGTGTTCTGGTTGAAGTAGTTCCGGAATCCGTAGTTCTCGAACAGCTCCTTGTAATAAGGCGGGTTGTAGGGGTTCTCGTACAGCGGCTGGAACTCGTAGCCCTCGACCAGCAGGCCCCACCACGCGTCGCGCTGTCCGAAATTGATCGGGCCGTCCATCGCCTCCATGCCGCGGCTGGCCAGCCACATGCGCGAAGCGTCGAACATCAGGTCGGCGACCTGCTGATCGTCGATCGACTCGAAAAATCCGCAGCCGCCCGTGGGCTGCTCTTCGAGTGCGGCCTTCTCGCGGTTGTAGAACGCCGCGATGCGCCCCACAACCTCGCCGGCACGGTTGCGCACCACCCAGCGGACGGCTTCGCCGTCGGCGAACTGCTCGTTGCGGGCCGGATCGAAAACCTTGCGGATATCGGTATCCAGCGGGCAGACCCAGTTGCGGTTGCCCTTGTAAATCTTCTTGGGGAGGTCGAGCCACTCGCGTTCGAGCGCGGGCGTGACGACCTCCTGAAGCACGTATTTGTCACTGTTCATTCATGCATGTTTTTTATAGACCAGAACAAAGATAGAAATAAAAAACGAAAATGGAATGAAACGGGCGGGAAAGTCGCAAAGCCGCAGCCCCGTACGCGGCGGCCGGTTCGCTTGTCCGCAAGGAAAAATTGTTTATCTTTGTGGAAACTGCGTCCGCACAATCCCCCGATCCCCATGACAACAGACTACAGCGAATTCGGCTGGAGCGATGCTCAGCCCGCATTCTACCACGAACTTCTCTGCAAATACATCGAGCGGCTGCTTCCGGCCGACGGCTCCCCGATTCTGGACGTGGGCTGCGGCAACGGCTTCACTGCAAATTATCTGGCCGGCAAGGGCTACGACGTTTACGGCATCGACGCATCGCGGCAGGGCATAGCCATCGCCAATCGGACGGGGGGGGGAATCCCGGCCGTTTCTTCGTCTGCGACGTGACGACGGGCGAGCTGCCGCCCGAACTGCGGAAAATCCCCTTCAGGACCGTGATCTCGATGGAGGTCATCGAGCACCTTTACAGCCCGCGGACATTCGCCGCCTTCGTCCGCAGCATCCTCGAAGCCAACGGCGGCGGACGTTTCATACTCACCACGCCTTACCACGGGTACCTGAAAAACCTCTCGATAGCCCTCGCCGGCAAAGCGGACCGCCACTACAGCGCATTGTGGGAGGGCGGCCATATCAAATTCTGGTCCCGCAGGACGCTCGCCATCCTGCTGCGGGAAGCCGGGTTCCGCAACATGGCCTTCACCGGCGCGGGGCGCATCCCGTACCTGTGGCGGCACATGGTGTTCAGCGCCGAAACGCCGGCGGCCGCGGAAGTCCGGGCCTGCGACCCGGCTGCGGAACCGTGAAAACCCCGCCGCCGTTCCGGCCGGCGGAGCCGTATGGAAACAGATGCCGCCGAAACAGCGCGGAGACGGTACGGAAACGGCACAGAGGCAGCACAGGGTATGGTGCGGAAGCAGTACGGGGTACGGCACGGAAGCAGCACGGGGTACGGCACGGAGACGGCAGAGCGGCGGCACGGAGACGGCAGGGCGGCGGCACGGAGACGGCAGGGCGGCGGCACGGAGGTAAAAACGCACGGTTTCTCATTTCGCGGATTTTTTTCTATTTTTGTTAAAACAAATCAGGCGACACGATGAACAAGAATCTCGAACAATCCCTTTCGGACGGGAACAGGCCCCAGTACCGCTTCATGAAATACCGCATCCACAAAATCCTGCTGGTCTGCTGCAGCTACGACGGGTACATTCTCGAAGAAGACGGACATATCGAGTCGCAGATCAATCAGGAGTACCTCGACCTGAACATGTCGAACCCGCCGTCGTTCACGCGCGTCAGCTCGACGCGCGAGGCGCTGGACCTGCTCGGACGCGACGATTCGTTCGACTTCATCCTGACGATGTACAACGTGGGGGAACTGGACGTCTTCACGTTCGCCAAGATCGTCAAGGAGCGCCATCCGCAGATTCCCGTGGCGCTGCTCACCTCCTTCTCGAAGGACATCTACCGCCGCATCGAGGAGCAGGACCGTTCGGGACTCGACTACATCTTCGGCTGGCACGGCAACACCGACCTGATCATGGCGATCATCAAGCTGGTCGAGGACAAGATGAACGCCGAGGAGGATATCGTCGAGGGCGGCGTGCAGGCCATTCTGCTGGTCGAGGACTCGATCCGCTTCTACTCGACCTACCTGCCCGAACTCTACAAGCTGATCCTGCTGCAGAACACCGAATTCCTGAAGGACGCCCTCAACGAACAGCAGCAGATCCTGCGCAAACGCGCACGCCCCAAGATCCTGCTCGCCACCAACTACGAGGAGGCTGTGGAGCTTTACGACCGTTACAAGAAGAACATGCTGGGCGTGATTTCCGACGTGGGGTTCGTACTCCACCGCAACGACCCGCCCGAAAGCGAGAAGCGCGACGCCGGCATCGACCTCTGCCGCCGCATCAAGGAGGACAACCCGCTGATGCCCGTACTGCTGCAGTCGTCGCAGACCGAATTCGAGGCTCAGGCCCGCGGGCTGGGAGCCGGATTCATCGCCAAGAATTCGAAAACGCTGCTCTCGCAGCTGCACGAGTATATCGCCAAGGAGTTCGCATTCGGCGACTTCCTCTTCAAGGACCCCGATACGGGAGCCGTCATCGGCCGCGCCAAGGATCTGGCGCAGATGCAGGAGATGATCGCCACGATTCCCGACAAGGCGTTCGAATACCACACCTCGCAGAACCACCTCTCGAAATGGCTCTACTCGCGGGGCCTCTTCCCGCTGGCCGCGGCCATCCGCCGGGGCAACAAGAGCCAGTTCGCCACCACCGAAGAGCACCGCCAGCGCATCGTGAACCTCATCAAGGACTACCGCATCCTGCTCGGACAGGGCGTGGTGGCGCGCTTCGACACCGAGACCTACAGCGACGCGGTGGCTTTCGCCCGCATCGGCGAAGGGTCGCTCGGCGGCAAGGCCCGCGGTCTGGCGTTCATGAACTCGATGCTGCTCAAGCACCGCCAGTACGACAAGCACGACAACCTGCGCATCATGATTCCCCGCTCGGTGGTGATCGCAACGGACTATTTCGACGAATTCATCCGCAACAACGGACTCAAATACATCATTTCGCAGGAGTTTTCGGACGAGGAGATTCTCTCGGAGTTCGTCAGTTCGACGATTCCCGTCAAACTGCAGCGCGAGCTGAAAGCCTACATCAAGACCGTCAGTACGCCGCTGGCCGTGCGGTCGTCGTCGAAGCTGGAGGATTCGCATTACCAGCCGTTCGCCGGCATCTACTCGACCTACATGATCCCCTATGTGGACAACGAGGACCAGATGCTGCGTCTGCTGCTCAAGGCGGTCAAGAGCGTATACGCCTCGGTCTACTTCGCATCGTCGAGGGCCTATCTCTCTTCGTCGCAGAACCTGATCTCGGAGGAGAAAATGGCCGTCATCATACAGGAGGTGTGCGGCACGGAGCAGAACGGACTTTTCTTCCCGACCTTTTCGGGCGTGGCGCGTTCGATCAACTACTACCCCATCGGCGACGAAGCCCCCGAAGACGGCGTGTGCAACGTCGCCATGGGACTGGGCAAGCTGGTCGTGGACGGAGGGCGCACGCTGCGCTTCTCGCCCCGCTATCCGCAGAAGGTGCTCCAGACCTCGATGCCCGAACTGGCGCTGCGCGACACGCAGAACGAAGTGCTGGCCCTGAGCCTGCAGCCCGAAGAGTTCCGCACGTCGATCGACGACGCGGTGAACCTGCGGCGGCTCGACATCGCCCAGATCGCCGAGCTGCGCAATTCGCGCTTCGTCTGCTCGGTGTGGGACCGCGAGAACGAGCGCATCTCGGACAGCCCCTTCGACCGGGGCCGCAAAGTCATAACATTCAACAACATACTGAAATACAACACCTTCCCGCTGGCGGAGATCGTCACCGACATCCTACACATGGGCGCCGAGGAGATGCGCTGCCCCGTGGAGGTCGAATTCGCCGTCAATATGGACGTGGCGCCGGGGGAACAGCAGATTTTCAACCTGCTGCAGATCCGCCCGATCATCGACAATCAGGACAACCGGCCGATCGACTGGAGCGAAGTGGACACCTCCGATGCGCTGGTCTACGGCGAGAACGCCCTCGGCATCGGCATGATGAGCGACATCTCGGACGTCATCTACATCAAAAGCGGCACGTTCAGTTCGCTTTCGACCGAGAAGATCGCCGACGAACTGCTGGAGCTGAACCGCCGCATGCGCGACGAAAAACGCTCCTACATCCTCGTCGGTCCCGGCCGCTGGGGTTCGTCGGACCCGTTCCTCGGCGTGCCCGTCAAGTGGAACCACATCTCCGAAGCCAAGGTGATCGTCGAATGCGGCATCGAGAAATTCGACGTCGAGCCGTCGCAGGGCACGCACTTCTTCCAGAACGTCACCTCGCTGGGCGTGGGTTACCTGACGATCAGCCCCTTCCGCGGCGACGGCGTATTCCGCGAAGAGACGCTCGACAAATGCGCCGCGATCTACGAAGGCAGCTTCCTGCGGCAGGTGCGTTTCGAGCGTCCGCTGTGGGTCTGCATCGACGGCCGCTCGAACAAAGGCATCGTCAAAGAGACGCCGGACGAAGCGCGGGAGGAATAGCCCGCAGCGCACCGATACGACATTTTCCGGAGAAAAGGAGAAATAAATAACGAATTTTCGGAAAAAATCATGTTGCAGTTACAATTTATAAGAAATAGTTTTATATTTGTAATAAAGAAACAACCTTTAAAACTTCAGGCAATATGAACGTAAACAAATTAATGGCGGAACTTGAGCGCAAGCATCCCGGCGAAAGCGAATACCTGCAGGCCGTGCGCGAAGTTCTCATGACGGTAGAGGAAACCTACAACCAGCATCCGGAATTCGAGGCCAACCGTATCGCAGAGCGCATCGTGGAGCCTGACCGCAGTTTTACCTTCAAGGTGGTCTGGGTAGACGACAAGGGCGAGGTGCAGGTCAATACCGGTTACCGCATGCAGTTCAACAACGCGATCGGTCCCTACAAGGGCGGTCTGCGTTTCCACCCCTCGGTGAATCCTTCGATCCTGAAATTCCTCGGTTTCGAGCAGATTTTCAAGAATGCGCTGACGACGCTTCCGATGGGCGGCGCCAAGGGCGGCTCGGACTTCAACCCCAAAGGCAAGTCGGACCGCGAGGTGATGCGCTTCTGCCAAGCCTTCATGGTCGAACTGTGGCGTCATATCGGTCCCGAAACCGACGTTCCGGCCGGTGACATCGGCGTGGGCGGCCGCGAAATCGGCTATCTGTACGGCATGTACCGCAAGCTGGCGCGCGAGAACACGGGCGTGCTGACCGGCAAGGGCATGACCTACGGCGGTTCGCTGATACGTCCCGAAGCCACGGGATTCGGCGCGGTGTACTTCCTGCGCCAGATGCTCGAAAAGGCCGGCATGGACATCAAGGGCCAGACCATCGCCATATCGGGCTTCGGCAACGTGGCGTGGGGTGCGGCGACGAAGGCGACCGAGCTGGGCGCCAAGGTCGTGACGATTTCCGGTCCGGACGGCTACATCTACGATCCCGAAGGTCTCGACGCCGAAAAGATCGCCTACATGCTCGAACTGCGCGCTTCGAACAACGACGTGGTCGAGCCTTACGTCCATAAGTTCCCGAACGCGCAATTCTTCGCCGGCAAGAAACCGTGGGAGGTCAAGGTGGACATCGCCATGCCCTGCGCCACGCAGAACGAGCTGGACGGCGAGGACGCCAAGAAACTGCTGGCCAACGGCGTGAAGATCGTGGCCGAAGTCTCGAACATGGGCTGCCGCCCCGAAGCGATCGACGCCTTCATCGCGGCGAAAATCCCCTACGGACCGGGCAAGGCCGTCAATGCGGGCGGCGTAGCGACGTCGGGACTCGAAATGAGCCAGAACTCGCAGAAATACAACTGGACGGCCGAGGAGGTCGATGCCAAGCTGCATCAGATCATGTCGTCGATCCACCACGCATGTCTGGAATACGGCACCGAGAAGGACGGCTTCATCAACTACATGAAGGGCGCCAACATCGCGGGCTTCATGAAAGTCGCCAAGTCGATGGTCGAGCAGGGTGTGCTGTAAATTAACTGCCTAATAAAAGAGACCGAAAATGAAAATCATTTTCGGTCTCTTTATTTTCCCCCTCCCGTCACTTCACGCTCCTGCCTCCCAAATATTCCGCACCGCAGTTTTCACATTCAAGCCCGGTTTTCGCCCCGGTCAATGTCCATGAAATATACCCCTTATCACACTGGCCCGGGAGAAAGGGGTATGTCATATACAATCCTGACGGATTACAGGGCTGTTTTTTCGGCGAAACGCAAAAATATCCGGAACACAAAAGCGAATCCCCAGCCGTGATTCGCGTCCATATTTTAGGGGATTCAAGATCTCAGAACATCGCACTTACGGCCATGCCCAGCGTCAGTTTGTGCATCGCTACGCAGGAAGAGGAAACGAGCGGCGGAGCGACGTCGTAGTCGGCTGTAAAGCGCACGCTCAGATTGCGATTGACCAGATAGGTGGACGAAAAGCCCGTTCCGACCGTAAATCCGCCCCGGCCTTCGATCCTGTAGCCGGAAGTAGTGTAAGGTTTATAATGCTCATAACCGCAGAGAAGCTTCGAGCCGATGCGCCAGCGCGTCGAGAGCGGATAGGAAAAATAGGGACCTGCCGTCACGGAACAGCACTCGAATTCATCGTTCTGCGGGACGCCGTTTACGTTCATTTCCAGATTCGTCACCGCAAACCGCCCACCCACGCCGACATAGGGCGAGGCGAACCATGCACCCTGCACGCCGACCGTCGGTCCGACTTTGAAATCGGTGTGCATCCCCGCATAAGGCGTATAGGAGCCGGGAATGACCGTCAGCCCGACGGAAAACCCGACGAACGACGGATGCCGGTAGCGGTCGAAAACGACGTATGTTTCGCGGACCTTAAGCCCCTTCTCCTTGAATATCAGATCGGCGAGGAAATAGCCGAATTCGGTGGCGAGGATGCCGATACCCGCGCCTACCATGACGTCGCTCATCCAGTGGCGGTTGTTCAGTTGCCGCGTAACGCCCGTGAGGGTCGCCAGCGTATAGCCGCCGATGCTGTACCACGGACTGCGGTGCCCGTATTCCTTATGCAGCATCGTCGCCGTCATAAAGGCGGTCGCCGTATGGCCGGAAGGGAACGAATTGCGCGTGGAGCCATCGGGACGCATCACGCGGAAGGAGTACTTCAGCGAATTGACCGCCGCGGCCATCAGCCCGGCGGAGAAAGCGTCGGAGACCAGCATGCGTCCCCACGAGCTGCGGCTTTCGACGCCGCAGACCTTCATCCCGACCAGCAGGGCTGCGGGCGCATATTGCAGGTAATCGTCGTAATCGTGGTGGAACGACCTGACGTAACCGTTGCGCAGACGGCGGAAGTCGGTATCGTAAAGCGACACCACGGCTCCGCCCAGAATCAGCGGCACGGCGACGAAGGTCATGCGGTAACCTTTGGTCGAAGTCCGGCGGTCCACATACTGCGAGAAAGAACTTTCCGCCGCAGGGATCAGACACTCGTTGCCCAGACTGTCTTTAATCTGCGCCGAGACAGGACCGGAAATCAGGAACACCGCCGACAGACAAAGCAAAAAAGATCTCTTCATCCAGAGCCAGTCGTTCAACGTTTTCGCCGCAGGGCACGAATCGCTTCGCCGCCGATAGCCAGCAGCGAGGTGCAGCCGATGACGGCCGCCCATTCGCGCCACGCAAGCGGCTCGGTGCGGAACACCTCGCCGCCGAACTCGACGATGAGCACCTGTCCCGCGGCGATGGCCAGCAGGATGAGGAAAAACTCACGGCACCCGCGCAGGCAGGTAAAGACCGAATGGCACGTCTCGAAGCCTTTGGCGTTGAACATGTTCCAGAACTGCAGGAAAACGAACGTCGAGAAGAAAAGCGTCAGCTGGCGCACGGTGAGTCCGCCTGCGGTGATCGTCCACCAGAAGAGCATGCCCAGCAGGACGGCGACCATGATGCCGCCGCAGATGAAGAGCGTGCGGGCCATGCCGGGCGTAATGATGAACTCGTCGCGCGGACGGGGTTTTTCGAGCATCACTTCGGGATTGGGCGGCAGCGAGGCCATCGCCATCGCCGCAAAGGTGTCCATGATGATATTGACCCAGAGAATCTGCACCACCGTCAGCGGCATGTCGGTGCCGAAAACCGCGCCGACGAAGCAGATCACGATCGCCGCGAAGTTGATCGTCAGCTGGAAAAGTACGAAACGCTGGATGTTGCGGTAAAGCGAGCGGCCCCACATGACGGCCGTCGCGATCGAAGCGAACGAATCGTCGAGCAGCGTGATGTCGCTGGCGTCCTTGGCAACGGAGGTGCCCGATCCCATCGAAAGCCCCACGTTGGCGAAGTTGAGCGCCGGGGCGTCGTTCGTACCGTCGCCCGTCACGGCCACCACCTCGCCGCACTGCTGCAACAGACGCACGAGCCGCTGTTTGTCGAGCGGCCGGGCGCGCGACATGATCTTCAGTTCCCGCACGCGTCCGAGCAGCTCATCGTCGCTCATCGCCGCGAACTCCGTACCGGTCATGTAGTTGCGGTCGTTGTCGCGGGCGTCGTCCCACAAGCCGATCTGGCGGGCGATCTCGCGCGCCGTAGCGGGAGTGTCGCCCGTGACGATCTTGACGTCTATCCCGGCGTTCAAGCAGCGCCGCACGGCGTCGGGGACATCCTCGCGCACCGGATCGGAGATAGCCGCCACACCCGAAAAATGCAGCTGCGACGCCGCTACGGCACGCAGACAGTCGTCCTCGGCGGTTTCGGCCCACGCCACGGCGAGCGTACGCATCGCGCGGCCCTGAAACCCGGCCAGCTGCTCGGCGACCTGCGTATCCTTGCCGTCGGGGGCGCACATGGCGCGCACGATTTCGGGCGCACCCTTGACGCAGACGATCCGGCGGCCCGAAACGCCGCTTTCGATGATCGTCGCCATATATTTGCGTTCGGTCGAGAAGGTAAGCCGGTCGACGATCTTCGCCTCCGAGCGCAGGGGTTCGTAATCCTCGCCCTGCGAGCGCATCCACTCCAGCAGGGCGCCCTCGGTCGGGTTGCCTATAACGGCGCCCGAAGCGTCGAGGAAAGCCGTGGAGTTGGCGGCCACGATCTCGGCGAAATCATGCGCCGGAAGCGCATCGTAACGCACCAGTTCCTGCACGTGCATCCGGTTCTGGGTCAACGTGCCGGTCTTGTCGGTGCAGATGACCGTCACGGCGCCCATCGTTTCGCAGGCGTGCATGCGCCGCACGAGGTTGTTGGTCTTGAGCATGCGCCGCATGGACATCGCCAGCGACAGCGTAATGCTCATCGGAAGTCCTTCGGGAACGGCCATCACGATGATGGCCACCGAGACCATGAAAATGTGCAGCACCTGCTGCGATATTTCGAGCCAGTCGCGCTCGAACAACCCACCGACGAAGACCGCCTTGCCGAGCATGACGCAGAAAATAGCGACCGCAAGCGCAATGCCGGCCCGGCCGATGAGTTTCGAGAGGCGCGTCAACTGGCGGTTGAGCGGCGTCTGCTCGTCGCTCTGGACGGTCGCCTGCTCCGTGACGCGGCCCGCTTCGGTCGCATCGCCCACGGCCGTAGCAACCAGAACGCCGTAACCGTCCGCCACGGTCGTACCGCGCAGTGCGACGTTCGAAGGATAGGTCGCTTCGGAATCGAAATGCGCCTCGTCGACGGTTTTATCCACCTCCAGTTCGCCCGTGAGGGTCGATTCGTTGATGCGCAGCGACACAGCTTCGACCAGCTCGCCGTCCGCGGGCACGGTTTCGCCGCTTTCGATATAGACCACGTCGCCCACGACCACGTCGCGGCGGGGAATCTCGCGGATCGAGCCGTCGCGCATCACCTTGACCGGAATATCGTCGTTGACCTGATTCAGCCGGCGGAAACGCCGCATGGCGTCCCACTCGAACCAGAACCCGACGCAGGTCGCCAGAATAATGGCGCATATGATGCCGATCGACTCGGTGAAATCCTTGTGAACGGACCCGATGGCAAGCGACAGCACCGCGGCCAGCAGCAGAATGCGGATGATCGGGTCCTTGAACTTCTCGACGAAAAGCTTCCATGCCGAATCGTCTTTGGGCGGCGTGATGACGTTGTCGCCATGCGTCCGCCGGCTGTCTGCGGCCTCTTGCGAGGATAAACCTTTGGGATTGTAACGGATCATTGGTATGCAGTATTTAATTCAGGGAAAACTGCCGCGTCGAAGCGTCGAGCCGCACGGCGATGAACAACAAAATGGTAAACGCAATAAGCGACGAACCGCCATAGCTCATGAACGGCAACGGAATGCCCATCACGGGCATCAGGCCGATGGTCATGCCCACGTTCACCAGCACGTGGAACAACAGGATCGCGGCCACGCAGTAGCAGTAAATCCGGCCGAAAGGCTCCTGCTGCCGTTCGCCCATGCGCATCAGGCGCAGGATCAGCATGCAGAGCAGGGCCAGCACGACCATCGTCCCCAGAAAGCCCCACTCTTCGCCGACCGTACAGAAGATGAAGTCGGTATGCCGTTCGGGCACGAAGCCGTACTTGATCTGCGTGCCTTCGAGGAATCCCTTGCCCCAGAACCCGCCCGAACCGATGGCGATTTTCGACTGATTGACGTTGTAGTCCGTGCCGAGGGGATCGCTGATGATGCCCAGAAAACTCAGGATGCGGTCGCGCTGGTGCTGTTTGAGAATCGAATTGAAGATATAGTCGGTGGTGGGGAGGAAGATCATCGTGCAGAGAAAAAGCCCCACGGTAATCAGGGTGCTGCTCAGGTTCATGCGGAAGGCATAGACGAGCACGCCGACCAGCGACAGCAGCGTCACGGTCAGCAGGCAGGCGTGCAGGTCCATCACGCCGGGCGCGACGAGCGCCATCGTCATGCAGAGCAGGATGCTCGCCAGCGCCAGCGACGCCAGATAGATCAGGCGCGAGCACCACTCCCCGGTCATCATCGCTTCGGAGAGCGTGCAGACCAGAATGATCGACACGAGCAGCGTCATGGGCGAAAGCAGGAACGACACGATGAACAGCGCGGCGATCAGCAGCACCGGAATGCAGAGCCACTTGTTGAGTCCCTCGCGGTAAAGCACGAAGAGGAACGAGCCGAGCACGATGCCCGAACCGGTGTCGTTCTGCAGGATGATGATGAAAAGCGGGATGCAGATCACCACGCCCACCTTGAAGAGGTCGCCCGGACGGTTGATCGAGAAGGAGTAGGCGCTCATCACGCGGGCCAGCGCGAGAGCCGTGGCGATCTTCACGAATTCGACGGGCTGCAGGCGGAACGAACCGAATTCGAACCACGCCTTGGCGCCATTCACCTCGCGGCCGAACAACAGCGCGCCCAGCAACAGCGCCAATCCCGCGAAATAGGCCGGATAGGCGAACATATGGTAGAACCGTTCGTCGAGCAGCAGCACCACGAGCGCCGTGGTCCACGCCACGCCGATCCACATCAGCTGCTTCATGTAGAAGTGCGAGAAGGAGAAGATATCGGCCGTGCCCTCGTCGTACGACGCCGAGGTGATCGACACCCACCCCGCCAGCACGATCAGCACGTACAGCAGGACCGTCCAGAGGTCCACTCCGTAAAAGATACTATGGCGGTTAGCGGTCATACGAAGGGTAATAGATGTTCATATTCTTGATATGCTCCAGCAGGGCCGGACGGCGGATCGTGTCGGTCAGGTAGTACTCCTCCAGCAGACTGGCGATCGGCAGGGCCGCCGAAGCGCCGAAACCGCCGTTTTCGACATAGACCGAAATGGCGATCTTCGGATTGTCCTTGGGCGCGAACGAGAGGAAGGTCGAGTGGTCGCGGCCGCGGGGATTCTCGGCCGTACCGGTCTTGCCGCAGACGTCGAGTCCTTCCAGACGCGCCGCCGTGGAGGTGCCGCCGACGTTGACGCCCCGCCACATGCCGTCGACGATCGGTTCGAAGTGCTTGGGATCGACCTTGGTATAGTGGCGTTCGTAAAAACGGCGGTCGAGCGAATCCTGCCCCTCGATCTTCTTGACGATATGCGGAATGTAGTAGTAGCCCCGGTTGGCGACGATGGCCGCGAGATTGGCCAGCTGCAAGGGCGTACAGCCCAGCGCATCCTGACCGATGGCCAGCGAAATGACCGTCAGCGAATTCCACGAACCCCTGTACTGGCGGTCGTAGTACGAGCGGTCGGGCACGTAGCCGTTGCCCTCGTCGAGGAAGTCGGAGCCGAGTTTGCGGCCGAAACCGAAACTCTCGACATACTCTTTCCAGACGTCGTAGCCGTCTTTCACGCTCTCGTATTTGCGGTTGTCGAGAATGTCGCGGAAGACATAGCAGAAATAGGCGTTGCACGAGGTCGCCACGGCGAAGCGCAGGTCCAGCGGCGAAGCGTGGGCGTGGCATTTCATGCGCCGGCGGCCGACCTGATAGCCTTCGTGGCAGACGTGCAGGTCCGAGGGCCTGAGCACGCCCTCCTGCAGCCCGATCAGGCCCTGCACGAGCTTGAAGGTCGATCCCGGCGGGTATTTGGCCTTCACGGCACGGCTGAAAAGCGGATGCCGCTTGTTGTAGATCATCTTCATGTAGTTGTTGCCGCGCTCCCGGCCGACCAGTTCGTCGGGATCGTACGTCGGCGAGGAGACCATCATCAGTATCTCGCCCGTCGAAGGTTCGATCGCCACGGCCGCCCCGACCTTGCCGCGCATCAGCTCCTCGCCCAGCAGCTGCAGGCGGGCGTCGATCGTGCTGACGAGGTAGCGCCCCGGTTCGGGCAGCGAGTCGTAAACGCCGTTCATATAGGAACCCTTGATCGCCCCGTGGGTGTCGATCTCCTGAATCTTCACGCCTTTCCGGCCTTTCAGCAGGGGTTCGTAAGCCGACTCCACGCCGCTCATACCCACATAATCGCCGGACTTGTAGTCCGGGTGGCGCTTCAGGAAATCGGCGTTCACCTCGCCCACGAATCCCAGCAGGTTGCCGCCCACCTTGCGGGGATAACGGCGGACCGTACGGTAGACGGCATAGAATCCCCGGAAGTTGCATTCGTCGAAACGCAGCTTGTCTTCCTTGGAGATATAGCTCGTCACCACGCGGGGCGCACGGGGGCGCATCCGGGCATTGGCAAGCTCCTTTTCGAGCTTTTCGCGCGAAAGGCCCAGCACCTCGCACATGCGCAGGGTGTCGAAGCCCTTCTTGTCGATCTCGCTGTAGATCACCATCAGGTCATAGCACTCGCGGCTCTGGACCAGATACTCCCCGTTGCGGTCGAAGACTTCGCCGCGCGGCGGATACTGCACCACATGGCGCAGCACGTTGGCTTTGGCCAGTTCGTTGTAGCGCGAGTCGACAAGCTGGATATAGGCCAGACGGCCGCCGATCAGCAGGAAGACGAAGAGCACCACGCACTGCAGGGTGCGCATCCGGACGAATCCTTCGGAGTCTCTCATACGCGCACGGGAAGTTTTGCGGTGAAAATACGGGCGATAATCCAGATAAAGGCCACCGACACGGCGCCGCTGACGACGATACGCACCAATGTACGCACGAGGTGCATCCACGAAAGGGCCTCAAGCGAGAAGAATACGGCATGGTGCAGGAGCACCAGCACGATCAGGTAATTCAGGAATACGCGCCGTCCGAGCCGCCCGGCGCAGGGGACGCCGCCTTCGCGGAGATCGTCACGGGTATACAGCGTCCGCAGGAGCGCCGGACGCACGAAGGCGACAAGCAGCGTGGCAATGGTGTTCACGCCCGCGGCTCCCATGGCGAAATCCATCGTCACGCCCATGGCCAGTCCCGATGCGAGCAGCACCACGGGCGGCGTATCCAGCGGCAGCAGGGCGACGAACGCCACGTAGACGAGCGGATTGAGGTAGATGCTGATCGACAGGTTGTCGAACAGAAAGACCTGCAAAAGCACCGTCACGACGAAGAGCGAAATGTATGGAAGCGTTCTGTGCATTTAGTTCAGCCGGGTATGTTGTTCTACTTTTTCACTGTTCTGCAAATCGCGGATTTCGGTCAGGTCGCGGTTCTCGACCAGAATCACATCCGTCAGGCGCGACATTTCGGCCGCCAGCCGCACGCGCACCTTGAAAGCCGTGCGGGTTTCGTTCAGCTCGGCGCTTTCAACCCAGCCGATCAGCACGTCGGCGGGAAAATACTGCGAGAAGCCCGTGGTCACGACCTCTTGTCCGGGCTGCGGATCGGCGTACTTCGACAGTTCGTCCAGCACCACGGTGTGAGGGTCGGCGCCGTCCCAGTAGATCGAACCGAAATAATCGGAGCCCACCAACTTGCCGCTGGCGCGGAACGAAGTGTTGAGCACCGACATCGCCACCGAATAGCGCTCCGTGCAGTCGACCACATAGCCCGCCATCGAGCCGTCGGACGCCAGCAGCGCCATCTCCTCGGCCACTCCGTCGCGGCGGCCGCGGTTGAGAACGACGAGGTTCTGCGCACGGTTGACCGTATTCGAAGCCACCGAGGCGGTGATGACGCGGTATTTCGAGATTCCGACGTCCTGCATGTAGCTGTCCAGCCGCGCGGCGGTCTCGGCCTCCTCGTACACGGCCAGCCGCTCTTTCATCTCGGCCATGTGCGCGAGCAGGTCGCGGTTCTCGCGTCCGAGCGAAAAGTAATGCCGGATGTCCGCGAACATGCCGTGCACGCCGCCGACCACCTGATTCGAACGCGCCAGCAGCCGGGCCTGCGTGTAGTAGGTCGAGTGGGCGTAATAGCTGACGGCTATCACTTCGAGCACGACGAACAGCACCATGACATAGATGCTTCGGATAAACTCTAAGAGCTTGCGCACGGTTTCTCGTTAATTTAAGATTGCGGACACTATGCCCGCAATCCGTATTCATTTATTCACCTCTCACCTCCGGTCCGGCCGGAGTGCGTTACAACTATTTCATTAAGAACGAGAAGCGGTTGATGTTCTTCAGCGCGATGCCCGTACCGCGCGCAATGGCGCGCAGGGGGTCTTCGGCGATGTGGAACGGAATGCCGGTTTTCTCGTTCAGACGCCGGTCCAGCCCCTTGATCAGGGCGCCGCCGCCGGCCAGATAGATGCCGTTCTTCACGATGTCGGCATACAGTTCGGGCGGCATCGATTCGAGCACCTTCATCAGCGCGGCATCGATCTTCGTGAGCGACTTTTCGAGCGCATAGGCGATCTCGCTGTAGCTGAGCGACACGGTCTGGGGCAGGGCCGTCAGCATGTTGGGACCCGTCACCACGAAGTCTTCGGGCTCCTCGTCCAGATCGGAGACGGCCGCACCGATCGAACACTTGATGGCTTCGGCCGTACGTTCGCCGATACGGATATTGTGCTGCTGGCGCACGTAACTCTGAATGTCGTTGGTGAAGACGTCGCCGGCGGTGTTGATCGACTCGGAGCAGACGATGCCGCCCAGCGAGATGCAGGCGATCTCCGACGTGCCGCCGCCGATGTCGATGACCATGTTGCCTTCCGGAGCCTCGACGTCGAGACCGGCGCCCAGCGCCGCGGCCATCGGCTCGTAGATCATGTAGACCTCGCGGCCGCCGGCATGCTCGGCGGAGTCGCGCACGGCGCGGATTTCGACGTTGGTCGAACCCGACGGAATGCAGATCACCATACGCAGCGAGGGGGCGAAGAGACTGCCCGAAGTCTTGACTTTCTTGATCATGCCGCGCAGCATCAGCTCCGTGGCGTTGAAATCGGCGATCACGCCGTCCTTCAGCGGCCGGATCGTCTTGATGTTAGGGTTGGTCTTCTCGTGCATCTGGCGCGCCTGATGGCCGATGGCCACGACCTTGCCCGTATGCACGTCGAGCGCCACGATCGACGGTTCATCGACCACGACCTTGCCGTTGTAGATTATCAGCGTGTTGGCCGTACCGAGGTCGATGGCCAGCTCCTGTGTCAGTGAAAAAATTCCCATAGTGCTACACCCAACTGTTATATTTCCTTAATTATTTTATAATCAACGTTCTGTATCTCGCCCGGCCTAACCTCCCGCCGGGGCCGCCGCCGTAAGGCGACATATCCGGACAAAGGTAACAAAAAGCGAGGGATATTTTTACATTTTTTTATTATTTTTTTTGATTACATTTGTAGACCGAAACAATCGATCCTTACATGGAATACAAAATCGGAAAAGAGGCCCGCTGCGCCGTGATCGGCTACGGCAGCTGGGCGACGGCTATCGTGGGGCTGCTCGCCGCGAACGAAGCCCGCGTAGGCTGGTACGTCCGCAATCCCGAAGTGCTAGAAGGACTGCTCGCCGAAGGCCGCAACCCCCGCTATCTGAGCGACGTGGAGTTCGACCGCCGGCGCATCGCCCCCTCCGACGACCTCGACGAGGTGGTCCGCGAAGCCGACATCGTCATTCTGGCCACTCCGTCGGCCTACCTCAAGACGTTCCTCGAACCGCTGACGGTCTCGCTGCAGGACAAATTCGTCGTCTCGGCCATCAAGGGCATCGTTCCCGGCGACTACAAGACCATCGTCGAATACGTTCACGACCGCTACGACCTGTCGTACAAACAGATCGGCATCATCACCGGCCCGTCGCACGCCGAGGAGGTCTCGCGCGGCAAGCTCTCCTACCTCACGGTGGTCTGCACCGACCCGGAGAACGCCCAGATGCTGGGCGAGAAATTCGCCACGGACTACATTCACCTGAGCTACTCGACCGACCTGTACGGCATCGAGTACGCCGCCATCCTGAAAAACATCTACGCCCTCTCGGTCGGCATCGCCGTCGGGCTGGGTTACGGCGACAACTTCCTCGCGGTGCTGATCGCCAACAGCGCCGGAGAGATGCGCCGTTTTCTGGAAGAGAGCTACCCGGCCGAGCGCGACACGCTGGTGTCGGGCTATCTGGGCGACCTGCTGGTGACCTGCTACTCGGTCTACAGCCGCAACCGGCGGCTGGGACTGCTCATCGGCCACGGCTGCACGGTCAAAAGCGCCCTCAACGAAATGACGATGGTCGCCGAAGGCTACTTCGCCGCCGACTGCATCCGTCACATCAACGCCCGCCACAAGATCGAAATGCCGATCGCCGAAATGGTTTACAACGTGCTCTACCAAGGGGCTTCGGCGCGCAAGTGCATGAAAGAACTGACATCCAAATTAATTTGACAATAACATGGAAACTCTGAAATTAGACATCTCCAAAACGGGCGTTGCGGTTTCGGCCGCAATGCAGGCCAAGGCGCAGGCGGCCAACGCCCTGCTCGAATCGGGCAAGGGCGCCGGCAGCGACTTCCTCGGCTGGGTGCACCTGCCCTCGTCGATCACGCCCGACCGGATCGAAGCCATCGAGAAGCAGGCCGCGAAGCTCCGCGAGAAGGCCGAAGTGATCATCTGCATCGGCATCGGCGGCTCGTATCTGGGCGCCAAGGCCGTGCTCGAAGCCATGAGCGATTCGTTCAAGTTCCTGCACAAGAAGCGGACGGAACCCGTCGTGGTGTTCGCAGGCCAGAACATCTCGGAGGATTACACCCACGAACTGCTCGAAGCCGTGAAGGAGTACTCGATCGCCACGATCGTCATCTCCAAGTCGGGAACCACGACCGAACCGGCCATCGCCTTCCGCCTGATCAAAGCCGAGATCGAAAAGCGTTACGGCAAGCAGGAAGCCGCCGAGCGCATCGTGGCCATCACCGACAAGGCGCGCGGCGCGCTGAAGACGCTCGCCGACAACGAGGGCTACCCGACGTTCGTCATTCCCGACGACGTGGGCGGACGCTTCTCGGTGCTGACTCCCGTGGGCCTGCTGCCGCTGGCGGCCGCCGGCGTGGACATCGCCGCACTGGTGCGCGGCGCGCAGGAGATGGAGCGCGCGACGGCCGACGGCACGCCGTTCGAAAAGAACCCGGCGGCAGTTTACGCAGCCGTGCGCAACGAGCTGTACGAAGGCGGCAAGAAGATCGAGATTCTCGGCTCCTACGAGCCCAAGCTCCAATACATCAACGAGTGGTGGAAACAGCTCTACGGCGAGAGCGAAGGCAAGGACGGCAAGGGCATCTTCCCGGCCAGCGTGACGCTGACGGCCGACCTGCACTCGATGGGACAGTATATTCAGGACGGCGAACGCACGCTGTTCGAGACGATCATTTCGGTCGCCGAACCCGCCGGCAAGGTAGTCGTCGAAGCCGACGGAGAGAATCTCGATGGCCTCAACTTCCTCGCAGGCAAGCGCATTTCGGAGATAAACCGCATGGCCGAGCTGGGCGTGCAGCTGGCCCACGTGGACGGCGGCGTCCCGAACATCCGCATCGAGATTCCGCAGATCGACGCGCATGCCGTCGGCTCGCTGCTCTACTTCTTCGAGCGCGCCTGCGGCATCAGCGGCTACATCCTCGGCGTCAATCCGTTCGACCAGCCCGGCGTGGAGGCGTACAAGAAGAATATGTTCGCCCTGCTGGACAAACCCGGCTACGAAGAGGCTTCGAAAGCCATCAAGGCACGGCTGTAACAGTCGCACATAAGGCAAGAAGGCGGAGTCTCCGGACTCCGCCTTTTTATTTTGCCCGAATCTACCGGGGCCGTCCATGAAAAACAGCTTCCCGTTGGCACAAAAAATGCTTCCGGAAATTTATTCCACCGTCGATATGATTATGAAAGGACGTCCGTTATTGGTTCTGCTGCTGTTCGCGGCATCGGCAGTCATCCTCGCAGGGATGTACTACGCCGCGACGCGCGAGGGAACGACGACACGGCAGGACAAATGGGCCGGCGTGCTGTCGGACCTCGACGCATGCAGCCGCCGCAAGCACGTCAAATCGGCACAGTACGACCATTTCGCGGGCATCGCCCGGCAAGAGCGGGAGCACGACGCCGAACGGCTGTTCCGGGCCATGGCCCACGCCGAGCGACTTCAGGAGTACAACTGCGCCAACGCCATCGTCCGGCTCGGCGGCCGCTACGCACCGCCGGAGCGAGTCACCGTCTTCCACGGCACGACCGACGACAACCTGCGCCGGAGCATCGACTTCGCACGCCGTCCGCCGGAGGGGCTGCATGCAGACGACATCGAGCGCGCCCTGCAAAGCGGCAACCGCTATGCGGCCCGCGTGCTGATCTGGGCGAGGTCCGGGGACATGCGGCATCTGGCGCTGATGGAGACCTGCCGCCGCCGGCTGGCGGCCAACAGACCTGCGGGCACACAGGGCAACATCGCCGGCAGGAGGGCAAATAATGGCACGGCAGGCGCCCCGGCGAACGGGACGGCCCGCGCTTCAGGACGCGGAACAGCAGAAGGTTCGGAAAACAGTCGGCCGGACGCTACGGCAGACAACGCCCCGAAAGGCTATCTGGTCTGTCCGACCTGCGGCAACATCTATCCGGCGGGGTGCAGCGATTCCTACTGCCCCTGCTGCCTGACCGACGGGCGGAGGTTCGTCGCGTTCGAAGATTGACGCGCCACCGAATCCGGATTTTCACACGCCTTTCGCGAGCCGCGCGACCGAATCGGCAAGAGAGGATTCCCAGCGCGCGTCGCATCCGAACCGCCCGACATGGATCAGGGGCTTGGTTTTGCCGTGGAAATCGCTGCCGCAGGTCATCAAGGCCCCACGGCGCCGGACCAGCGGCGCGAAATAGGCGATCTGCCGATCATCGTGGTAATTATTGAAAACTTCCAATCCCTCGGCCCCGCGCTCCAGCAACTTCTCGACGATACGCTCCCGGCCCCGCAGATTGAGTCCGGGATGCGCGACCACCGGCACGCCCCCGTTGTCGCGAACCAGCTCGACGGCGTCGCGGAAGTTCATATATTCCATCGGGACGAAAGCGGGCCTGCCCTGCGCGCCGAAGTCGAGGTAAAAGTTGATATAGGGCATATCTCCGCGCACGCCGCCCTCCCGGTAGGGAGCCAGCAGCGGCGTATCGCACGCGGCGTCGGAGAGCATCACTTCGGCGATCAGCTCCATCGTCGGCAGTTTGCCCGCCGCGGCGGCCAGCACGGCCTGCTCATCGACGGCGAAGCCCAGCCGACGGAGCTTCCCGACCGTCTCGCCGAACGACGCCATGACCTTGGCGGCGACGGTCTCTTCCAGCGCACGGAAATCGGGAGACTTCCAGTCGATGCCATAGCCCAGCAGATGCAGGTCCGTACCCTCGAAGCTGCAATCGATCTCGATACCCGGCACGAACTCCAATCCGGCCTGCAAAGCCCCGTCGCAGGCTTCGTCCAGCCCCCGCACGGTGTTATGGTCCGTCAAGGCGAAGAGGTCAACGCCCCCGGCGGCGCATTTGCCGACGATGTCGGCGGGACGGAACTCTCCGTCGCTGCTGTATTGCGAATGAATATGTAAATCGGCACGAATCATAAGCTACAATTATTACGGGCGCCCCTTTCAGGAATATAAAGATAAGGACAAACGGCCGCAAAACAAAATCCGCCCCGGACGGGCTTGCCGTTCGGGGCGGAGCGTATCGTCCTGAGGCGGGAAACTACTCCTCCTCGACCTCCTTCATGTTGTGGTAAACGTTGGTCACGTCGTCGTCCTCTTCGAGTTTCTCGACGAGTTTCTCGATCGACTCGCGGCCTTCGGCGTCCAGTTCCTTCGTATCGGTGGGCAGGTAAACCGACTCTCCCGACACGATCTCGTACCCCTTGTCGTCAAGCCATTTCTGAATGGCGCCGAACGACTCGTAGGGGGCGTAAACCGTAACGCCGTCCTCTTCGGGATAGAACTCGTCCACACCCAGATCGATCATCTCCAGTTCGAGCTCCTCCATATCGACGCCTTCGGCCGGGCGGAACTTGAAGACGCACTTGTGGTCGAACATGAACGCCACGCTGCCGCTGTTGCCCAGCGTACCGCCGCATTTGTTGAAATACATGCGCACGTTGGCCACGGTGCGGTTGGTGTTGTCGGTCGCGGTCTCCACGAGGAATGCGATGCCGTGCGAGCCGTATCCTTCGTAGATGACCTCTTTGTAATCGGCGGCATCTTTCTCGGTGGCGCGCTTGATGGCGCGTTCGACGTTCTCCTTGGGCATGTTCTCGGCCTTGGCATTCTGCATCAGAATACGCAGACGGGTGTTGCCCGAAGGATCGGGTCCGGCGGCCTTGACCGCGATCTCGATCTCTTTTCCCAGTTTGGTGAACGTGCGGGCCATATGTCCCCAACGCTTCATTTTACGCGCTTTGCGATACTCAAAAGCTCTTCCCATATGAATTTTTCGTTATTATTTTTCGTTCGTGGTGCAAAGGTATAAAATTAAGAATTAAAAATTAAGAATTACGGCCAAAATTTATTATGCGCGGCGCGTATGCGGATTTTGGGATATTTGTGTAATTTTGCGCAGCACTAAATCCGGTAATTATGGAAATCAAAAGCAGATTCGACCATTTCAACATCAACGTCACCGACCTCGGACGCAGTCTCGAATTTTACGACAAGGCGCTGGGCCTGAAAGAAACAGACCGCAAGGAAGCGGGCGACGGAAGCTTCATACTGGTTTATCTGGGCGACGGGCAGACGGGATTCCGCCTCGAACTGACATGGCTGCGCGACCACGCCGGAGCCTATGAACTGGGCGAAAACGAGAGCCATCTCTGCATGCGCGTGGCGGGCGACTACGACGCCGTCCGCGAATACCACCGCGCCATGGGCTGCATCTGTTACGAGAATCACGACATGGGGCTTTATTTCATCAGCGATCCCGACGACTACTGGATCGAGGTGCTGCCCGTAAAATAAGCGGAATACCCATACGGCGTCATTCCGCGCCGCCGGCCGAAGCTGCGGCGTGCGAAACGGCGCAAAACCGCGGCGCATGCGGCCCGAAAGGCGGCGGCGCGTCAAAACAAACACCTATGCAAAACAACACCGAATTGCAGCGGGAGGCCGACGAGGCGGTCCGCGTGATGAAAGCGGGAGGCATCATCCTCTACCCCACCGACACGGTCTGGGGGCTGGGCTGCGACGCGACCAACGCCGAAGCCGTGGAGCGCATCTACAAACTCAAACGGAGCGAAAACAAGAAGTCGATGCTCGTGCTGTGCGCGTCGGCCGACATGGTCGTGCGCTACGTAAACAAGGCTCCCGGCATCGCGTTCGAGGTCATGGAGCTGGCGACCAGCCCGCTGACGGCGATCCTTCCGGGAGCGGCCGGCGTCGCCGAGAACCTGATTCCCGAAGAGCGGACGCTCGGCGTGCGGATTCCCGACCACGAATTCTGCCGCCGGATACTGCGGGGGCTGGGGCGGCCCGTGGTCTCGACCTCGGCCAACATTTCGGGCGAGGCGACGCCCGCAGGACTCGCCGAAGTGTCGCGCGAGATCATCGACGGCGTCGATTTCGTCGTCAATCCCCGCTTCGAGGGCAAGCCCACGAAAAAGGCGTCGTCGATCATCGCCTTCGGCGAGGGCGGCGAAGTGAAAATCATACGCGAATAACACACATGGCAAAAACGTTGGAAACCTCCATCCAGAAGCGCTTCTCGGACGTCGATCCGTTCCAGCATGTGAACAACGTCTCGCAGCAGATGTATTTCGACGTGGGAAAAATGGAGTATTACGAAAAGATACTCGGCGACGAGGTGCTGCTCGGCGATCTGCGCATCGTCACCGTCTCCACTTCGACCTCGTACATGGATCAGATCCGCCTGCACGACAGGGT
Organism: Alistipes sp. HGB5; assembly: GCF_000183485.2. Lineage (NCBI taxonomy): Bacteria > Pseudomonadati > Bacteroidota > Bacteroidia > Bacteroidales > Rikenellaceae > Alistipes > Alistipes sp. HGB5. The sequence continues at coordinate 199,799 of NZ_AENZ01000009.1, forward strand.
GCGTGTCACGACCACCTGCGAGAAGATCGGCAACAAAAGCCTCACGCTCTTCCAGCGGCTGCTCGCCGGCGACCGGGTGTGCAGCGAGAGCCGCTCGGTGATGGTCGCATTCGACTTCTCGCGGCAGCAAAGCATGCCCGTGCCCGACGCGTGGCGCGAACGCCTGCTGGCGGACTAGGCCCGCAGCTTCCCGTCGCTGCCCACGGGCGGCAGTCCGTGGCGGACGTAATACTTATAGCCGATCACCACCAGCACCACGCCTGCGAAGATGAAGACAAGGGCCACGACGTTGGCCGTGTCGAAGACGGCCTGCCCGCGGACGACGGCCAGAATTCCGGCGGTCACCGGCTGGATATAGCGGTAGAGGGCCGTATGTACCGAGGTGAGTTTCTCCGTACCCCGGTACAGCAGGTACATGGGCAGGACCGTGCCCAGAATCAGGATATAGGCCAGTTCGGCCTGCGCCTGAAGGGGCAGTTTCAGGAACTGCGTATGGGCGATGTATTTCCAGAAGAATGGCGCCGTCACGGCCAGTCCGATGATGTAGTACCACCCCATCACCACCAGCGTTCCCAGCCGTTCGAGCTGGGGTTTGATAATCACCGTATTGATGGCGATCGCCACCACGGCCACCAGCACCAGTGCGTTGCCGTAGGCGCGGCTGCCGTGGGTGAGCACGAACCCGTGGTCGAAGAGCAGGACGGCGGCGCCGATCAGGGCGCAGACGACGCCCACGACCCGCGCCCTGATGTATTTGTGCGGGTGCATCAGGTGGTCCGTGATCAGCGTCACGGCGGGACCGAGGGTCGAGATGATCGAAGCGTCGATGGGCGAGGTGTAGGACGATCCCCACAACAGCATGTACATCCAGCCGTAGACAATCAGCATCGTGACGATCAGGATATTGCCCGCGTCGCGCCAGCGGATGCGGAACGACTGCTTCGAGAAGAGCGCGAAGGGAATGAAGAACACCGCCGCCGAAAGGACCTGAAGCATGAATATCTGCTGGAAGTCCAGATAATTGCGCGTAAGGGAGACATAGAACGAAAAGTTCGCTCCGAAAAAGAGGTTGGCAAATACCAGATCGATATTGTAACGCGTTTTGCTCACGGGAATTCCGAGGGGCAATTATTACACCAAATTTTACCTATATTTGCCGCGTCAATCCCGCAATGACATGGACAAAGGAAAACTGAAAGGCCACGCGGCCCTCTGGGTCGCAAATCTCGTCTGGGGCCTCAACGCGCCCATCGGCAAGAGCGTGCTCTGGTCGGAGCACAACCCCGGCGGGGTCAGTCCGTTCGCGCTGAGCGTCTACCGCATGCTGGGAGCCTGCCTGCTGTTCTGGAGCGTCTCGCTTTTCCTGCCCCGCGAGAGAGTCGCACGGCGCGACATCGTGCTGCTGCTCTTCGCGTCGGTGTTCGGCATCCAGCTCAACCAGATGCTTTTCCTCTGGGGGCTGTCGCTCACCTCGCCCATCGACTCGTCGATCATCGCCACGGTGGTCCCCGTACTGACGATGGTGCTGGCGACGCTGTTCCTGCGCGAGCCGATCACATGGCTCAAGGCGGGCGGCGTGTTCCTCGGCTGCGCCGGGGCGCTGCTGCTGATTCTGGTCAGCCGGCACGGGACGGGGCACACGAGCAGCGTCAAGGGCGACGTATTGTGTCTCGTCAGCGCGGTCAGCTACGCCACCTTCCTCACCGCTTTCCGCAACGTAATCGTCAAATATTCGCCCGTAACGACCATGAAGTGGATGTTCCTCTTCGCGGCCGTCGTCGCTGCCGCGGTCTATTACCGGCCGCTCGCGGCCGTGGACTACGCCGCGCTCGCGCCCCGGACATGGGCCGGAATAGGCTACGTGGTCGTCTGCTCGACCTTCCTCTCCTACTTCATGGTGCCGATCGGACAGCGTTACCTGCGGCCCACGGTGGTGTCGATGTACAACTACGTACAACCCGTCGTGGCGGTGCTTTTCTCGGTTGCAATCGGTCTCGACTCCTTCGGGTTCACCAAGGCCGCGGCGGCCCTGTGCGTCTTCGCCGGGGTCTGGCTGGTGACCAAATCCAAATCGCGGGCGCAGGTGGAGGCGGAAGCGGGCATGAAAAAAGGTTGAGCCGCAGCGGCCCAACCTTTCGATTCACGAATACGCCCCGGACGGCCGGGCCCCATTCTACGGGTTCTGCCCCCCGGCCTTCGTCAGCCCCTTCTCCGCCGCCAGCCGCTCCATCAGGGCGTAGGCCGCGTCGTAATCGTTGGGGATTTCGCCGTCGAGAATGGCGTTCTTGATCACCTCCTTGATGTCGCCGATAGCACGGCAGGGGCCGATGCCGTAGGTCTGCATGATGATCTCGCCCGTGATCGGAGGCTGGAAGTTGCGTATGCGGTCACGCTCCTCCAAATCCTTCATCTTGCGGCGCACCAGCTCGAAATTGGCCAGATAGCGTTTGACCTTGGCGTCGATGCCCGAAGTGATGTCGGCTTCGCACAGGATCATCAGCTGCTCCACGTCGTCGCCCGCCTCGAACAGCAGACGCCGCACGGCCGAGTCCGTGACCAGATCTTCGGAGAGGATGATCGGCCGCAGGTGGAGGAAAACCAGCTTCTGCACGAATTTCATATGCTCGTTGAGCGGCAGCTTCAACTGCCGGAAGATCGCCGGCACCATCTTCGAGCCGAGCACCTCGTGGCCGTGGAACGTCCAGCCGACCTTGGGATCGTAAGCCTTCGTCAGCGGCTTGGCGATGTCGTGCAGCACGGCGGCCCAGCGCAGCCACAGATCGCCGCTGCGGCGGGCGACGTTGTCCAGCACCTTGAGCGTATGGATAAAATTGTCCTTATGGGCATGCGCGCCCCGCTTCTCGACGCCCTTGAGGTTGTGCATCTCCGGGAAAATCAGCTCCAGAAGCCCCGTCAGCTCCAGCAGTTCGAAGCCCATCGAGGGTACGGGCGAAAGGACGATCTTGTTGAGTTCCGCAGCGATGCGTTCGCGCGACACGATCCGGATGCGGTGCGCATTGCGGCGGATGGCGTCGAAGGTCTCGCCTTCGATCGTGAACCCCAACTGCGACGCGAAGCGCACGGCCCGCATCATGCGCAGCGGGTCGTCCGAGAAGGTAACGTCGGGATCGCACGGCGTGCGGATGACGCACTCTTCGAGGTCGTCCATGCCGTCGAACGGGTCTACCAGCTCGCCGAACGAACCGGCGTTGAGCGACCACGCCATGGCGTTGATCGTGAAGTCGCGGCGGCGCTGGTCGTCTTCGAGCGTGCCCGCCTCGACCTGCGGTTTGCGCGAATCCTGCGTATAGGACTCACGGCGGGCGCCCACGAACTCGACCTCGACGCCCTTGTGGCGGAGCATGGCCGTGCCGAAGGTCTTGAATACCGAGACCTTGGCGTGCAGTTCGCGGCCCAGCGCTTCGGCCAGCGCGATACCGCTGCCCACGACCACCACGTCAATGTCGGTCGAGGGACGGCGCAGGAAATGGTCGCGCACGTAACCGCCTACGACGAAAGCCCTCACGCCCTGCTCTTCGGCCAGACGCGAGATTCGCCGGAATATGGGATTCGTCAGCGGCACGCGGCTACCTCACGAATTTTTCGATCACCGTCTTCCACGCCAGATAGCCCTCGCCCATCAGGTGCAGGCCGTCGTTGGTGTACTGCTTGTCGAGCATGCCCTTCTCATCGACCAACGCGGAATAGACGTCGACATACATCACGTTCTTGCGCCCTTCGCAAAGCGTTTCGAGCAGCTTGTTGGTCTCGATGATCTCGGCGCCCTTCTTCCAGTGGTTCTTCGGCTTGGCCTTCGTATCCACGCCGTTTACGGGAAGGATGCTCTGCACGTAGATCTTCGTCCACGGCGACTCCTCGGCGAAACGGTCGAGCAGTTTTTCGACATTGGCGGCGACCTCTTCGGGCGTGATGCCGACGGCCAGATCGTTGGTGCCGATCATCAGGAACAGCTTTTTGGGATGGCCGTTGATGATCGGATCGAGCCGGTCGAGCAGCCAGCCGGAACGGTCGGCGCTGATGCCGCGGTTCTTGACATGGCGGTTGTTGAACAACTCGGCCCACTCGCCGCCGTCGGTGATGCTGTTGCCGAGGAAAACGATGTCGTTGCCGCGAATCGGCAACTGCTCGAAAAGACTGCGTTTCTGGTAGTTGTATTCGCTCTGGGCGAACGATGCGGCAGCAAGGAGAAGCGCCGCGGCAAGGAGAACGATTTTTTTCATGGTCGGCTTCTTTTTATCATTTTCTATTTATCGGAGTTCGCGTTTGTAAAGCTGGACCGTGTTTTCCAGCCCGTAATAGAGCGCGTCGCAGATCAGCGCGTGGCCGATCGAGACTTCGTCGGTCCACGGGATGCGGCTGACGAAAAAGCGCAGGTTTTCGAGATTGAGGTCGTGTCCGGCATTCAGGCCGAGTCCCTGACGGCGGGCCTCCTCGGCCGCCGCGAGATAGGGCGCCAGCGCGGCTTCGGCGCCGGCGGGGTATTCGCGGGCGTAGGCCTCGGTATAAAGCTCCACCCGGTCGGCGCCGCACGCCTTCGCCCCGGCGACCATCGCCGGATCGGGATCGACGAAAACCGAGACCCGGATGCCTTTCTCATGGAACCGCGCCGTGACTTCGGTCAGGAATCCGCGGTTGGCGAGCGTGTCCCACCCGGCGTTCGACGTAATGGCGTCGTGGGCGTCGGGCACGAGGGTCACCTGCGTCGGCACGACCTCCAGCACCAGATCGACGAAACTCGGAATCGGATTGCCCTCGATATTGAATTCGGTGGCGAGGACCCGTTTCAGGTTCCGCACGTCGTCGTAGCGGATGTGGCGGGCGTCGGGACGCGGATGGACCGTGATGCCTTCCGCGCCGAAACGCTCGATATCGAGGGCCGCACGGACCACGTCGGGAAGATTTCCGCCGCGCGAATTGCGCACCACGGCAATCTTATTGATGTTTACACTCAACTTTGTCATAAAATTCGCTATATTTGCATTCGGGAGCCGCCTGCGGCCGCTGCCGGCCGAAGCCGGAATGCGGACTGCGCCGTCCCCGATGTTGAACCAAGTTGCGCCGGGCGATCCGGACGAGGCACGAACCGGCTTCCTGTATCGTCTTGGCGTGGTAAAGTTACTTATTTTTTCGAAACTCCGCCGATGAAAATCATACTTTTTTCCCGCCGCCAGCTGCCTCACACCGCCGGGGAGATCTGCCAGCTGTTCGAAGCCTTCCGCATTTTCGGATTCGACTACGCCGTCAACGAGGAGTTCGCGCCTCTGGCCGAAGAGCTTACGGGCATCCGCATTCCGCCGGAAAAGATCTACGGACAATGCACGGGCAAACAGCCTGCCAATTCGGTGATGGTCTGCTACGGCGGCGACGGCACGCTGCTCGAAGGCGTGCACCGTCTCTGCGGCGCACCGATTCCCGTCATGGGCATCAACGCCGGGCATCTGGGCTTCCTGACCAGCGCCCCGTCCGCCGGCCTGAACCTGATCTTCAAGGAGATCGCGGAGGGGCGTCTCACCACCGAGGCCCGCTCGATGATCGAAGTCACGGGCGATTACGCCGAGCAGCCCGACACCACGCTGGCGCTCAACGAATTCACCGTTCAGCGCCACGGCGCAGGCATGATCTCGGTCGAAACCTACGTGGACGACCAGATGGTCGCCACCTACCACGGCGACGGCGTCATCTTCTCGACGCCGACCGGCTCGACGGCCTACTCGCTCAGCGCGGGCGGCCCGGTCGTAGCCCCGACGTGCGCCTGTCTGGTGATCTCGCCGCTGGCGCCGCACAACCTGACGATGCGTCCCGTGGTCATTCCCGACACCGCCGTCATCACGCTTCACGTACACACGCGCCGCTCGGACGCATTCGTCACTCTGGACAACCGCGTCTATGCCGTCGGGCAGGAGGCGACATTCACCGTCAAACGCGCCGAACAGAAGATTTTTTTGGCCGTACCGCACAATATATCATTTTACGACACGTTACGGAATAAAATGATGTGGGGCATCGACATCCGCAGTTAAGGCCCCGCACAAAAACGGTGTAAAGTTGTTCATTTAATAGGTATTTTTCATTTTTATTCCCTATATTTGTGCCCTAATATGAGCGAGCAGAATCGCATACCGCAACACGTCGCCATCATCATGGACGGCAACGGCCGCTGGGCCGAGTTGCGCGGCAAAGAGCGTTACGAAGGCCATGTCGCCGGCGTCGAACCCGTACGGGCGTCGCTGCGCGCCGCCGCGCGCTGGGGTGTGAAGTACCTGACGCTCTATGCCTTCTCGACCGAAAACTGGGGACGTCCCGCGCAGGAGGTCGATGCGCTGATGGAACTTTTCTGCAAAAGCGTGGTCAACGAAACGCCCGAACTGATCCGTCAGGGGGTGGAGATCCGGATGATCGGCGACCGCACGCGTTTTTCGGAAAAGGTGCAGCGTTATCTGGCCGAAGCCGAGCAGCGGACCGCCGGGGGCAAGACCCTGACGCTGATACTGGCGCTCAACTACTCCTCGCGCAGCGAGATCACCCGCGCCGTACGCCAAATCGCCGCACGGGCCGCATCGGGAGAGCTGGCGCCGGAGGAGATTTCGGAAGGCACGATCAGCGCGGCGCTCGACACGGCGCCCTACCCCAACCCGGACCTGATCGTCCGCACGAGCGGCGAACACCGGCTCAGCAACTTCCTGCTCTGGCAGGCATCCTACGCCGAACTCTACTTCCCGGAGGTGCTGTGGCCCGATTTCACCGAGGAGGAGTTCGACCGTGCAATGGAGGAATACGCCCGGCGCGACCGCCGTTTCGGGCTGGTAAAATAGATGAAGTTAAGATTAGATTTAAATAGATGAATTATTTCGGTAAGATATTCACGGCAGCCGCTGCCCTCGTGCTGTGCTGCACGAATATATTCGCCCAAGAGCAGAATCCTGCTGACACCGCGGCTTCGGCCAAGCCCGCATTCCCGGTAGACGCACCCATATTGCGGCAGGACGGCGCGCAGAAACTCTATTACATCCGCGACGTCAACATTCACGGCGTGCAGTACCTCAACCCCGACATTCTCAAGTCTTCGGCCGGGCTGATCCCCGGCGATTCGATTTACCTGCCGAGCAACTTCATCGCAAACGCCATTTCGCGTCTGTGGAGCCAGCGGTTTTTCTCGGACGTGAAGATCGGAGCCGAGATCGAGGGCGACAGCCTCGATCTGGCGGTGTTCCTCAAAGAGCGGCCGCGCGTCAACAACTGGGACTTCGAAGGCATCTCGAAGGGCAAGAAGAAAGACCTGCTCGAAAAGCTCAAGCTCAAACGGGGCAGCGAGCTTTCGGATTACGTCATCGACAAGAACCAGAAACTCATCAAGGCCTACTGGTCCGAGAAGGGCTTCCGCAACACGGAGGTCTCGACGCGCATTACCAACGACACGCTGCGCCCGCAGATGGTCAACGTAACCTTCCTGATCGACCGCAAACACAAAGTCAAGATCGGCAAGATCAACTTCACGGGCAACGAGCAGTTCAAGGACAAGCGCCTGCGCCGGACCTTCAAGAAGACGCACCAGAAGAGCATCAACTTCTTCCGCGGCACCAAACTCAACGAGAGCGACTACGAGAACGACAAGGACCTGCTGATCGACTTCTACAACTCGAAAGGCTACCGCAACGCCACGATCGTCAGCGACTCGATCTATCCGATCAGCGACAAGCGGCTGGCCATCGACCTCGACATTTCGGAAGGCAACAAATACTACATCCGCAACGTGTCGTGGGTCGGCAACTCGGTGTACGAAACCGACGACCTGCAGCGCATGTTCGGCGTCAACAAGGGCGACACGTACGACAAGAAGTCGATGCACAAGCGTCTGGGCATCGGCAAGGAGACCGATCCCGAAGCGATGTCCGTATCGTCGCTCTACCAGAACAAGGGCTACCTGATGTCGCAGATCGAACCCGCCGAAACCATCATCGGGCCGGATTCGATCGACATCGAGGTCAAGGTATTCGAAGGCAAGCAGTTCACCATCAACGAAGTCGGCATCACGGGCAACCAGCGCGTGGACGACGAGGTGATCCGCCGCGAGCTTTACACCCGTCCGGGTGAGCTTTACGACCGTTCGCTGCTCATGCAGACCATCCGCACGCTCGGCTCGCTGGGACACTTCAACCCCGAAGCGATCATGCCCGACATCAAACCCGTTTCGAACGAGCTGGTGAACGTCAACTGGCCGCTCGAAGAGCAGGCCTCCGACCAGTTCAACATCGCCGGCGGCTGGGGTTCGGGAACGTTCGTCGGTTCGGTGGGCATCACGCTCAACAACCTTTCGATCAAGAACTTCTTCAAGAAGGGCGCATGGCGCCCCTACCCGATGGGCCAGAACCAGCGGCTGTCGCTGTCGGCGCAGACCAACGGCACCTACTACAAGGCGTTCGCCCTGAGTTTCACCGACCCGTGGCTGGGCGGCAAGAAGCCCAATTCGTTCACCATATCGGCCCACTTCTCCGAGCAGAACAACGCCTATTACGTATGGCAGAAGAGTACGCAGTACTTCCGCACGTACGGTCTGGCGGCAGGTCTGGGCAAGCGTCTCAACTGGCCCGACCCCTACTTCACGCTTTACGGCGAGGCGAGCTACGAACGCTTCTCGCTCAAAAACTGGAATACGTTCGGCATGACCAACGGCGCCGCCAACCTGCTCTCGCTCAAATTCGTCTTCGCACGCAACTCGGTGGACCAGCCGATCTATCCGCGCCGCGGTTCGGAGTTCAGCGCATCGGTGCAGTTCACGCCCCCCTACTCGCTCTGGGACGGCAAAGACTACAAGAAGCTGGCGGAGCTTGCCAACAGCACGGACAGCAAGGTGGCGGACAAAGCAAATCAGGAGCGTTACCGCTGGGTCGAGTTCCACAAGTGGCAGTTCAAGGCGCAGTGGTTCCAAGCGCTGACCAAGAACTCGAATCTCGTGCTGATGCTCAAGGCCGAAATGGGTTACCTCGGCAACTACAACAAATATAAGGTTTCGCCTTTCGAACGCTTCGAAGTCGGCGGCGACGGCATGTCGGGATACAACATCTACGGTATCGACATCATCTCGATGCGCGGTTACGAAGACGGCGCCCTCGATCCCACGAACGACTATTCGGTGGCATACAACAAATACACCGCCGAGATCCGCTACCCCGTCATCCTGAAACCTTCGTCGCAGATCTATGTGCTGGGATTCCTCGAAGGCGGTAACGCATTCGATTCGTGGAAGAAGTTCTCGCCCTTCAAGATCAAGCGTTCGGCCGGTTTCGGCGTACGTCTCTACCTGCCCGTGGTGGGTATGCTGGGTATCGACTGGGGTTACGGCTTCGACTCGCCGGCAGGTCAGAGCGGCAAGAGCGGAAGCCAGTTCCACTTCGTAATGGGCCAGCAGTTCTAACCGGCGCACGATTCCGCGGACAATCCCCACGTATTCGAATCTCCCTTTGAAAAGGGGGACCCGGAATTCCGGCGGAGGCGTTTGCAAAAAAAGAGAGGCTGGCAATAAATTTGAAAGAAAATAGTTATATTTATGGTATGGTTCCGGGAAACCGGCTGAATATTAACTTAAAAACATAAGATTATGAAACGTCTGATTTTAATCGCGGCATTCATTCTCACGGCCGGCACGCTGGCAGCGCAGAATTACATAATCGTCAACAGCGAAAAGGTTTTCAAATCCGTCGCGGCCTACAACAAGGCGATCTCCGATCTGGACGAACTCGCCAAGCAATATCAGGAACAGGTGGACGCCAAATTCGCTGAAGTGGAAGCGCTTTACAACGCCTATATGAATCAGAAGGCTTCGCTCTCGGCGACAACCCGCCAGACCCGCGAAAACGCCATTCTCGCCCGCGAAAAAGAGGCGCAGACCTTTCAGGAGAGCCTCTTCGGCAACGACGGCGCGCTGATGAAAAAGCGGATCGAAATGATCGAGCCGATCCAGAAGAAGGTCTTCGCGGCCATCGAAGCCTACGCCAAGCAGGCCGGCGCCGACGTGGTGCTCGACTCGGCGAACAATCCCACGCTGCTCTATACGAATCCCAGTGTGGAGCGCACGCAGCAGTTGATCGACATACTGAAGAAGTAGAAACATCAAACAATTAACTAATAATCTTTTATGAAAAAAGCAATCAAACTAACCCTTGCGGTTGTATTCGTGATGGGCGCGACATCGCTCTTCGCACAACAGAAATTCGGACGCATCAACACGCAGGAGATCATCGTGGGGATGCCCGAAACGAAGGAGATGCAGACCAACATGGAGGCTTATGCCAAGGATCTTCAGGACAATCTGGAGTCCATGACCGTCGAATACAACCAGAAACTGCAGGAGTTCCAGAAGAATTTCAACACCCTTTCGGAATCGGTACGCCAGCTCAAGGAGAACGATCTCAACGCCCTGATTCAGCGCCGCAACGAGTTCGAGCAGGCAGCCCAGCAGGACTTCCAGAAGCGTCAGAACGAGTTGCTGGCCCCGATTATCGAGAAGGCCAAGAACGCGATCGACAAAGTGGCTGCCGCAGGCGGCTATCTGGCAGTATTCGACACTTCGACGGGTTCGCTCGCCTATTTCGACGAGGCTTCCCTCACCGACATCGCCCCCGCAGTGAAGAAAGAACTCGGCATTACGGATGCTCCCGCCGCTGCGGCCGCACCCGCTGCTTCGAAATAAGTCACTCCGGGATTTCCCGATGGGGCATGAAAAAGGCGCCGGCGATTCCGGCGCCTTTTTCATGCCCCTGCCGCAAGCGGCGATCAAAAGAGGCACAAAGCTGTTCATTTGGTCCGAATATAAAACTATATGAACTGAATATGAGTTTTTATCGCTATATTTCATCCAAAATCCAGAGACGAAATGAACAATACAGAGAGCCAAACACCGATCAACTCATTTACGCTGGCCGAACTTATAGACTTGGCCGGCGAACAACGTCAGGGCCTGATGCGCGAATGCATTACGGCCAGCAGCGACTCCCAGATGCAGGTCTTCCGGTTCCCGTGCCGCATCGACGCCTTCATAATCGGAGTCGGCACCGAAGGGGAGACCTCCGTATCGTTCAACCTGCATGAATTCCGGCTGAAGAAGGATTCGATGTTCATCTTCACCCCGAAAAATATCCTGCAGGTAAATTCGCAGCAGTATTTCAAGGCCGACGTCATCGCCATATCGCCCGACTTCATGCGCCGCATCAACATCGACATCAAAAACATGATGCCGCTGTTCCTCAAATTCGTCGAAAATCCCACATTGGCGCTGACACCCGAAGAGAGCCGCTCCATGCGCGGCATGATCGCCCAGATCGAACGCGAAACCCGCGGGCCGGAGACCCATTTCTCGTTCGATATCGTCAGCGGACTGATCGCCGCAACGATTTACAAGGTCGGGGATATCATGTACCACTACCTCGCGGAGCATCCCGAAGGGCAGAACAATTCGCACAACCGCGCCGAAGAGTACTTCAAGCAATTCACCCACCTGCTGGGCGAACACTTCCGCGAAGAGCGCAGCGTCGGGTTCTACGCCCGCCAGCTCTGCATCACGCCCAAATACCTCACCACGCTCATCAAGCGCATCAGCGGGCAGTCGGTTTCGGAGTGGATCGACAACTATGTGATTCTGGAGGCCAAAACCCTGCTCAAATACTCGACGATGAGCATACAGGAGATCGCCTACTACCTGAACTTCCCGAACCAGTCGTTCTTCGGCAGCTACTTCAAGCGCAACACGGGCATGTCGCCCTCGCAGTACAAGGCGCAGAACTGACAAGGGCCAGCATCCGGCGGAACACGTCCGGCAATACGCATCCGGCGGTGCATGTCGAGGAGAGGCATATCCGGCAGTGAATATCCGACGGAGCACGTCTGACAGCGCATATCCGGCAGTATGCACACCCTCCTGCATACGAAACCCCGGCCGCAGCACTGCGCCGGGGTTTGTCGTCGCGAAGCCTCGTCAGAAGGGATATCCGACGCCGAAGTTGAGCGCGGTATTCTTCCAGCGGAGGTTGTGGATCCACCGTTCGCCCGCCGGATTGTTGGGATTGTGGAGCTGCACACCCCAGTCGAGCCGGAGCACGGCGAACTTGATGTCGAAACGCAGACCCAGTCCGGTGTTGAATCCCAACTGCTTATAAAACTTGTCGAAAAAGAAGACGGCGTCGTCGGAGTACTCCGAAGGATTCCGCCGGATATACCAGATATTGCCCAGATCGAAGAAAGTCGCGCCGTGCACCATACCCCAGATCGGAAAGCGCAGTTCGAGGTTGGCCTCCAGCTTGACGTCGCCCGTCTGTATCGGGAAAGAGTCGTGCGGATTGGGCACCGACCCCTGACCGAGCGTGCGGGGCGTCCAGCCGCGCATGCCGTTGCTGCCGCCGGCATAGAACTGCCGGTCGAAGGGCACGGCCGACGAGTTGCCGTAGGCCATCGCCACGCCACCGTAGAGACGCCCCACGAGAGCCGATACCTCGCCAAGCATTATCTTGCGGCTGACGCTCAGGTCTGTACGGAAATACTGCGAATATTCGATGCCGAAGATTTTGGCGGGCTCGCCCTCCTTCGGCCGCGCATAGAACAGCCGGTCCACCGCGTCGATCAGGTTGCCCGCCGTCTCCAGATTGAAGCGGATATTGGTGGCGTTGCCGCCCAGATTCTTACGCTGGTTGTTATAGCTGTAGCCGAACGAAAGGCCGCCGATAAACTGGGTGCGGAAACTGTTTTTCAGGTATTTATTCGTCGTCTTGCCGAGGAAGGTCGAGTCCAGCCGATTCACATCGACGACATTGATATCGACGGGCCGCAGCGAGAACGAAGAGTAACGGTTGTTGGTCCACTGGTAGGTGATTCCCGCACTCGAAAGCGTACGCCGATAATAGGGGCGGTCCTGAAAATTGACCGAAAGCTCCACCTTGGTCTTCGGCTGGTTCACCGAACGGAACCGCCGCGTACGCCACGGCACCAGAAAACGCGGGAAGGTGAGTCCGGTGGTAACGCCGAATTCCGTGGCGCGCTTTTTCTTGGCGTCGGGCGCCTTCATAAACTCGTATCCCGCCGTAAACGAAACGTCCAGCGCCTCCGCTCCCCGGAAGATGTTGCGGTTCTGGTAACCGACGGTAGCCTTCAGTCCGTAGAAACTCGACGTCGTACTGCCTTCGAGATCGACCTTGAAACTCTGCTTGAGCGCCGGGGTGCACAAAATATTGCACTCCAGATAGCCCTCCTTCGTAAAGCGGGTCTGCGTGGAATCCGCCGAGGCGCCGATGAAGGAGACGTAATTGGTGACATCGACGCTCCGGGGCTGCTCGACGAAGGCGATCTTGGCGCTCTTGAAATAGCCGAGCGACATCAGGTCGGTATAGGCGCGGTTCACCTGCGCCGAATTGTAGACGTAGTTGGGATAGAGCGGCACCGACTGACGCAGAATGGCCGGACGCAGGTTCGGACGCTTCTCGTAGATGATATTCAGACCGCGGTAATAGAGCGTATCGAGCCGCGAAAGAAAGGTCGAATCGGTCCGCGCGACGGTCGGATCGTACGCCGGAAAGACGTTGATCCGGTCGATGCGGTAGACCATGTTGTTGTCCATCACGGCCTGTCCGCGTTCGTTGTAACCCGTAAGATACTGCTTGATATTGACCTGCACATCGACCTGATGGTTTCCGCCGAGCGTGTCGGCGACATAGTCGATGTTGTTGACCGTAAAGTTGTAGTAGCCGCGCTCCTTGAGGAAAGCCGTGACGCGCTCCCGCTCGCGGTCGAGCACCGCGATGTCGAAAACCCGCCCCGGACGGATCAGCGTATTGGCGGTGTCGGGCAGGATGATCTGTTCGAGGAACTTGTCCTGAAAATCGTACGAAATGCTGTCGATGCGGTAAGGCTCGCCCTGCCGGGTGCGGTAGACGACCTTGGCGCGCCTGCGGCGCGAGGTGGTATCGACTTCGAACGTCGCTTGGGAAGAGAAGAACCCGCGCGTGTCCATATAGACCTTCAGGTTCTGCGCGCTCCGCTCGGTCAGGCTCATGTCGAGCAGCACGGGTTCCTGCCCGATCTTGCGTTTCCAGTTGTTCCACCAGTTCTGCTTGCCCGGATTGGCCTGCTCGTAGAGCCAGACATAGAAATTCGTCCCCAGAAAACGCTTGTTGGGGGTCTGGCGCACGTATTTTTCGAGGTCGGCAGCCGTGATGCGCTCCTTGCGGGGCGTCGATTTGTCGGACTCGATCGTCACCTTCTGCAGCAGGTACTGCCCTTCGGGAATCTTGCGCGTAACGCTGCACGCGGAGCACAAAAAGCCCAGCACGGCGACAGCTAATATACGACTCAAGCCCCGCACGCCCCCGATCAGTTGTTAAAGAACCCCTTCTCTTTCAGCAGAGCGAAGTAGGAATTCGAGATGGAGAGGTTGTCCTCACGCACATAACGGCGCTGCGTGAAAATCTGCGCCAGATTAGGCAGCCCGTTCTCCTCCAGCAGACGCTTGGTCAGCTCCGACTCTTCGCGCTCGGCCCACAATTCGTCGATCTCGGCGGCCGTATAGTCGGTGTATTTCTCGTAATGCACGACGGCTTCCAGCGGCAGACGGTCGGTCAGTTCGGGCGATTCGTCGGGATAGCCCAGCACGATGGTCGTCACGGGAATCACCCCCTTCGGAAGTTCGAGTATCTCGGCGATCATCCCGGCCGTATAGATCGTCGTACCGAGGTAACAGATGCCCAGCCCGTTCATTTCGGCCTCGACGCAGAGGTTCTGGGCCGCAAGCAGGGCGTCCGTCGAAGCGTTCAGGAACCATGCGAAGTTGTCGTATGCGGGATCGGCGTCGCGCTGCTCGCACCACATCGAGAAGCGGTGCACGTCGGCGCAGACCGTCACCACGCAAGGCGCCTGCGTCACCATCGGCTGGTTGAAATGGCACGGGGCGAGTTTCGCGCGCAGGGCCGCATCGCGCGTCACGACCAGCGAATAGAGCTGCATGTTGCCGCAGGTCGAAGCCCGCGAAGCCGCTGCCAGTATCTCCTGCAGCAGCTCTTCGGGAACGGGTGTGGAACAGAATTTACGTATCGAACGATGCTTGAAAAGCACACTTTTCATGGATTTTTTCTTTTATCGGTTCTGTATAAAAACAATACAAGCGTCCGCCGGTCCGGGCGAATGCGCTTATTTTCCACAAAAATAGTAAAACTTTTAGAAGTTTTATTATTTTTGCGATGATATAACCACTATCCGAAATGCTGGTATCATTCGTAAAATACGAGGGCGCAGGCAACGATTTCATCCTCATCGACGACCGCGAAGAGCTGTTCAGCGCCGACGCACGGCTGATCGCGGCCTTGTGCGACCGCCACTTCGGCATCGGAGCCGACGGGCTGATGACCCTGCGGCGCAGCGTCGAGATGGACTGCTCGATGCGCTACTACAACGCCGACGGTTCGCCGGGCGAAATGTGCGGCAACGGCGCACGGTGTTTCGCGCTTTTCGCCGAGCATCTGGGCATCGGCGGCGAAACCAAGTATTTCGACGCCACGGACGGCATGCACACCGCGCGCATATGCCGCGCGAAGAACCGGACGGGCGAGATCGAGCTGGGCATGATAAATGTATCGGAAATCCGCAGCGGCAAAGGCTGGTGGTTCCTCAATACGGGCGTTCCCCACTATGTGGAATTCACGGAGGAGCTGGACGGCGTGGACGTAAAGGGTCTGGGACGGATGATCCGTCACGACACGGCGCGTTTTCCGCAGGGGACGAATGTCAATTTCGCAGAGATCGCAGGCGAGGGCGAAATCCGGATGCGGACCTACGAACGGGGCGTCGAAAACGAAACGCTGGCCTGCGGCACGGGAGCTACCGCCGCGGCGATCATAACCAATTACGCTTTGCAGCACGAAACGACCAAATACCGAATCACGGTGCCCGGAGGCGAACTGCACGTACGCTTCTCGCATGAACCCGGCACGCAGACCTATACGGATATCCGGCTTACGGGCCCTGCGCGGCGCGTCTTCAAAGGGGTATTCGAAACCGACAATTTCTAAACCACTCATCTTTTCCCATCCATGAAAACACAAAAGGGAATTCGCGAACATGAAGCGGACGAACTTCGGAAAGCCAAACGTCTCGAACCGATGCGCAAAAGCGGCAAGGAGCGCCATTCGCTCTACCGTTCGATCGACGAAGAGGAGGAGGAAGAACTCATGCCCCGGCGCGAATCCGTACTCGACTACCTCGACGATCAGGACGAGGAGCAACCCTTGTAATCATGACTGAAAAATTCATTATGGCCGGCTCCACGGCCCTGCACGTCTGCGATTCGCAGGCCGGAGACAAATGCGTCGTGCTGCTGCACGGCTATCTCGAATCGCTGCTCGTCTGGGAGGATTTCGTACCTTATATATATAAGGAGGTGCGCGTGGTGACACTCGATCTGCCGGGCCACGGCATTTCGGTGGTGACGGGCGCGGTCCATACAATGGATTTTCTGGCCGACACGGTCGCCGACGCGCTCAAAGCCCTCGGCATCGGACGCTGCACGCTCGTAGGACATTCGATGGGCGGATACGTAGCGCTGGCTTTCTGCGAACGCCACCCCGAAATGCTCGACGGCGTGGTGCTGCTCAGCTCCACGCCCAATCCCGACACGCCGGAGAAGGCCGAGAACCGCCGCCGGGAGATCGCGCTCGTCGAGGCCGGGAAGAAAGAGATGCTGGCGCGGGTAGCTCCCGCCGCAGGATTCGCCGAAGAGAACCGCGCACGCATGCGGGACGAAATCGAAGACCTTACCGAGCAGGTTTTCGTCACCGAAGACGAGGGAATCGTAGCCCTGCTGGGCGGCATGATAGCCCGCAGGGACCAGAACGAAATGCTGCGCACGTCGAAGGTCCCGCAGCTTTTCATACTCGGCCGAAAAGACGGTTACATACCGCCCGAAGCAGCCGAAAAGATGGTTGCGGAGCACCCGCAGGCGCAGGTCGTATGGCTGGAAAATTCGGGACACATGGGATTCCTCGAAGAGCCGGAAGCGGCGGCTCAGGCGATACTGGATTTCGTCCACGATGAAAAAATCGGATAGCGCGAAAAAACCGTTCGGGCGATAATTTCTCCGGGGGGGGGCAGCCGGCGCGATTCGATCCTATTCCCGGAACAGACTAAACCGATCCTCTCTGAACCGCGTCTCATCGGTTCCGGCAGGATATAAAACCTTTGAACGATGAACGAAGAGATGAAATTCTGTCAGAGCTGCGGCATGCCGATGCAGACGGCGGGCGACTTCGGCACGGAAGCCGACGGCGGCGCGAGCGCGGACTACTGCGTCTATTGCTACAAAAACGGCGCCTTTACCGAAGCGTACACGATGGAAGAGATGATCCGGCACTGCGCCGAGTTCCACGAAGAATTCCGCGACGAGAACGGCAAAAGCTATACCCGTGAAGAGGCTGTCAGGCTGATGCGGGAGTATTTTCCGACGCTCAAGCGCTGGAGCAAATAACGAAAGCGGACCGGAAATTCCGGTCCGTTTTTGTATCCGCAGCAGAATTGCGTTATATTTGTCCCGAAAAAACCACAAACGCTAATTAAAACATACTTGAAATGAAAAAACTTTTCTTTATGGGCTTTGCCCTGCTTCTGTGCGCCATGTGGCCCGCCGACGCCGCAGCCCAGCTGAAAATCGGCGGCAGGAAACTCAACACCGGAAAACTGCTCGAAGCGGGAAAGGACGTGGCCAAAGCCGTGACATTGAGCGACAAGGACATTGCCCAGCTGAGCCGCGAAGCGGTCGAATGGATGGATGCCAACAACCCCATCGCCGACGAAACGACCGAATACGGCGCACGTCTCAAGCGGCTGACCGAGGGGATCACCGAGATCAACGGACTGCCGCTCAACTTCAAGGTCTACCATGTCGTGGACGTCAATGCCTTCGCCTGCGGCGACGGTTCGATCCGCGTATTCAGCGCCCTGATGGACCTGATGGACGACGACGAACTGATGGCGATCATCGGCCATGAGATCGGCCATGTGGTACATGCCGACGTAAAACACGCGATGAAAAACGCCTACCTCTCATCGGCGGCGCGCAATGCCGCAGGAGCCGCCGAGGGCAGCACGCTGGCCAAGCTGAGCGACTCGTAGCTCGGCGAGGTCGTGACGGCATTCACCGGCGCCCAGTTCTCGCAGAAGCAGGAATACGAAGCCGACGAATACGGATTCGAATTCTCCGTAAAGAACGGTTTCAGCCCCTACGGCATGGGCAATTCGCTGAACAAGCTGGTCGAGCTTTCCAAGGGCGCGAAGTCCTCGACGGTACAGAAAATGTTCTCTTCGCATCCCGACAGCGAAAAACGCGCTGCGCGCATGAAAGAGAAAGCCGACGCCTACGTAGCCGCACACCAGCAGTAGGCCGTCAAGCCGCAGCGGATACCCCGCGTTCAACGGCCGAAAAGTCCGGCAACCAGCATACTCGGAATAAAACCGGTTGTCCGGAATAAAACCCGCCGCAGCACGCCAGCCTTCGCATTGGCACACTCATGCAACGGAAAAGCCGCCCCTTTTTGGGCGGCTTTTTTGCATGTCTCGCTATTTTATCAGCGGCTGACAGACAGGACAGTAATAGACGGCTCCGCCCAGATAAGCCTCCTTGACAATCACACCGCCGCAGCCCGGACAAGGCTCCGCGAAGGTGTTTTTAGAGAGCAGGGTCTTGTACCCGCCGGGCTTGCCCAGCAAATCTTTCTCCGTATCGCGTCCGCCGCGATCCGCCATATCCCTCAGGGTCGATTTCACCGATGAATACATCCGCCCCAGTTCTGCATCACCCAGCGTCGCCAGCTTGCGCTTGGGGTGAATATGCGACTTGAACAAAATATCCTGCAAAACACCGTTTCCGAGTCCGGGAATACGCTGTTCCGTCGCCAAGAACGCTTTTGCCGACAAATTGGACTTGGCATCGGAGAGAAGCCGGCCGAAACAGGCTTCATCGAAAGCGTCGTCCAGCGGAGAGGGCTTCGAGAGTGCGCCGAGATAATACGGATTGTCGAAATTCTTCCGGAATGCGATGATCCCGCCGTACATGGCGACCGTAAAAACCAGAAAACTATCGTCGTCGAAAGCGATCAGAAGCTGATATTTCGGCGGAACCTCCGCTCCGGGCGCATGATAACGCAGATTGACGCCGTCAGAAAGAGCGATATGCGCCTCATCGTCCAGAAGCAGGTCGATGAATGCTCCGTGCCCTTCAGCAGCACGAACCGTTTTACCGACGAGTCGTGCCCGGTAATCGGCCGGATCACCCAAGTACCAAGTAAATTTGTGGGGATGGGTGGCATTGAATACATCCGTGACCGTGCGGCCGGAGAGCATATCGGCAGCTTGCCGTGCAAACGAGTAAGATTCGGGAATTTCGAGCATTTTTTCAATTTCAGGTGTTGCAACAAAGATAATCAAATTTCCATACGATGCCGGTGATCGGCCTCCATTTCGGCAATTCCGATTTTTTATATATATTTGCAGAGACGAATATTAAATACCGCTGCCTATGAATTAACAACAGAAGATCTCCAATTCAGATTATTACGCCCTCGCATTCAAAAATAACAGGGCACACATATAAAAAGCGTTAGCTTTATACCTTGCTTTTCGAAACTTAGGAACTTTCTGAAGTAGTACGAGGAATGAAGTTTGACGCTCACGTTTCCAACGTGGGCTTCATTCTATATTTGTACTACATGGTTTCCTAAGACCTCGAAAAGCAGATATACGAGTTTTGTCCCACGTTTTTTATGCTACAATCCCACTTACATACGCCGAGGGACCGGCTGACTGATATTATGAATAGCTATCTACTGCTAATCTGCATCAGTTTCGTCCCGGCTACAGTCAGTATTTGCGCCACACTGCCGCTCTGGTTCTCGAAACACATGCAGAACAGAATCATCCGCTTATCCGGACTGGCCCTACTTTCTCTGATAATGGCAGGCGGGTTACTCCTTGCATTTGCCTGCCAAAACCCGTGGTTCGGATTGTCATGCATCGCGGTAAGCAGCATAAATATCCCCCTGTTCAGGCACTATGAACTGTTATTATCGACACTGCGCTGCTCCAAATGCCATCACATTTCATTGCACCTGCTCTCCGTCCACAAGAATACCTACGAGTTGACATGCAGCCGGTGCGGATTTCATAAAAGATGTAAGAAATAAAAAACAGCGGCTTCGTCCCGCCCCGAAGAATCGGCGAACGGTTTT